>JBKBIY010000015.1:0-15669 GCA_046294045.1 bacterium
TTAAAGAAAAGCTTGAAAATACTATAAAAAATCTTAAGCAGACTTTAAAAAAAGCCTTTGAAGAGGATAGGTATATTCAATCTAAAGAACAGCTTATTAGAGAATATTCTCGTAAGAAAGAAAAGATTATTTTTGAAATGCAGCAAGAAGCAGCAAATTACGGATTTGTCTTGCAACCTACTAGTAGTGGTTTCTTTCTCTCTCCTACTTTAGGAGGTAAACCTTTGTCTAACGAAGAAATTCAAAACCTTGAAGAAAGTATTAGAAAAGAAATAGAGAAAAAAGAGGAAATTCTTGAAGAAAAAATTGAAGAAAAAATAAGAGAATTAAGGAACCTAGATAGGGAATTACTTGAAAAATTGAAGCAAAACGATAAAGATCTTGCAAATAAATGGATCTCTTTTTATATAGAAGAATTTAACAAGGAAGTTTCTACTAATTTCCAACACTTATCTTCTGAAAGTAAACAAAAAATATCAACCTACCTTGAAAATCTATCTAAAGACATAAATGAAAACATTGAGTTATTTTTAAAGTTTAAAGGAGATGGAGATAATATACCTTCTAGATATAAGGTTAATTTGGTTGTAGATAATAGTAAACTGAAGGGGGCTCCTGTGGTTTTTGAAGAGTTTCCAACTCTTGAAAATTTGGTAGGAAAAATAGATAAGGACGTTATCCAAGGAATTTTAATAACTGATTTTACTATGATAAATGCTGGAGCTTTTCATAAAGCAAATGGTGGATATTTGGTTATAAATATCCTTGATTTATTAAGAGAATATTTCGCTTACGATGCCCTTAAGAGAACTATTAAAAATAAAAAAATTATTATGGAAGATATTTATAGTAGAATAGGGATATCAACAAGGATTTTAAGACCCGAGCCTATTCCTTTTGAAGGTAAAGTTATATTAATGGGACCACCTATTATATATCACTTGCTTTACGAATACGATGAAGACTTTAAAGAATATTTCCATATAGTAGCTTATTTTGAAGAGTATCTCGATTTTGATCAATTAAAATATTTTTCCAATTCTGATTCTAAAAAAATTTATGAAAACTATATTTACGGAATACTTTATATATTATCAAATGTTTGTGAAAAAAGGATAGATGTTGAAGCTTTACAATTTCTAATGTATTATTTACATAGATTATCTGACAGTGTTAATAGGTTAACTTTGAAAATGTCTGAGATAGAAAATATACTGGTTGAAGCTGGAAATATTTCTAAAAATGGTACTATTTCTTTGCAGGATATAAAGAAAGCAACAGAACTTTGGGAACACAGGAATTCTTTTTATAAAGAAAAAGTTCAAACTTATATTTTATCTGATGTAATAAACATAAATACTCAAGGCTATGAGGTAGGTATAGTTAACGGTTTAGCAGTTATAAAGGTAGGTCAATTTTCTTTTGGTAAACCTTCAAAAATAACAGCTGCAGTTGGTATAGGTAAAGAAGGAGTTATTTCTATTGAAAAGGAAGTGGGGTTTTCCGGGCAGATTCATAATAAAGCCGTAATGATTATTACCGGGTATCTAATTGAAAAATATTCTCAGGATTTCCCTTTGACTTTACAAGCAAGAATTACTTTTGAGCAAAATTATGGCATAATGGAGGGAGATAGCGCTTCCTGTGCTGAAGTATTAGCTATAATCTCTCAGTTAAGTGAAGTACCTGTAAATCAATCAATTGCTATAACGGGTTCAATGAATCAAAAAGGTATGGTCCAACCTGTTGGTGGTATAAAAGAAAAAATTGAAGGATTTTTTGAAATATGCAAGCAAAGAAATCATTTCCCTTCCGGAGTAATTATTCCCTACCAAAATATAAAGGATTTGGTTTTAAAACCTGAATTAATTGAATATATTGAAAAAGACTTGTTTAGTGTATATGCAGTAAAAAATATAGATGAAGTAATAGAGATTGCTACTGGTAAAAAAGCTTCTTATGTCCATAAATTAGCTTACAAGAAACTAAAGGAATATTTTGAAAAAGTCAGAGCTCTTGAAAGTAAAAAATCATCAAATAAAAAGAAAAGGAAGGGAAACAAAAATGTTTGAAATAGTTAAGGATATAGTAATTGAAAATGATACAAAGTTGATTCTTTTTGTTTTAGATGGGTTAGGTGATTTACCTCATCCTTCCTATGGTTATAAGACTCCCTTGGAGGTTGCTAAAAAAGAGAATATAAAAAAGATTGTAAAAATGTCTGCCTTGGGGATGGCTACTCCTTTATTACCTGGTATAACTGTTGGAAGTGGACCTGGGCATACCTCTTTATTTGGTTTTGATCCCGTAAAGTATCAAATAAAAAGGGGGATCCTTGAGGTTGTGGGAATGGAAATGGAAATTGAAAAAAATTCAATAGCAATTAGAGGTAACTGGGCTAAAGTTGATAAAAAAGATAATAAATTTATCGTTGTTGATAGAAGAGCAGGTAGATTACCATCTTCTGAAAATCAAGAACTAGTAAACAAAATAAAGTCTTATATAGAAAATATATCTCAAAAATTTGAAATGAAAATAGATATAAAAAGTGGTATGGAACATAGGTTAGGGATTGTTATCACTCCTTTTGATAAAAATAAAAAAATTGAAATTGATGTTTTTAGTAATGATCCTCAAAAAGAAGGGATGGAAGTTTTAGATTTTCCATCAAATTCTTTGATAGGTTCTTTGCTTAATGAAATAAATAAAGTTGTGTTTGAATTATTAAAGGATTATAAAGCTAACTATATACTTTTTAGGGGTATAAGCGATGTGCCTGATTTACCTAATTTTGGGCAAGTTTATAAATGCAATCCTTTAGCCGTTGCCCAGTATCCCATGTATTTAGGTATATCTAAATTATTTGGTTTTGATACTGTTAAATTAGAGGATTACGAAAATTTGCAATCTTACTTAAAAAATAACGATTTTGTTTTTGTACATTACAAGTATACGGATATGAGTGGTGAAGATGGTAATTTTGAAAAGAAGGTTTACTATATTGAAGAAGCTGATAAGATTGCGGGTAAGATATTGGAGATTGATCCAGATGTATTGGTGATAACTGGCGATCATAGTACCCCTTGTATTTATAAATCACATGGCTTTCAACCCACTCCTTATATGATATATTCTAAAAAGGGTGATGTTTTTTCTTTAAATTCTGATTTTAATGAAAAGGAATGTTTCAAAGGGGAATTAGGGACTTTTCCGTTGCAGTATAATATGTTGCTTATGTTAGCTTATGGAAAAAGGTTACAAAAATTTGGAGCTTGAATTAAATCTTCTTGCTCTTGATAATAGACCCTGTTCCTATAAGTATTTTCAATATATATGTGATCAAAGCGGTATTAAAAGAAATATTTTTTTTTCAAGAAAGGAAATTTTTGAAAAATACAACAAACAAAATAACAACAAGAAATTAAAAAAAATTTTTATTTTATCTTTGGATAACTTCATTTTCGATGGAATTGTAAATTCGAGAAAAATTGAATACCTACAAAGAAGAGAAAATTTCAAAATTTTGGAAGAGCTCTTTAATTTCATAGAAATTAAAAAAGAATTTGATTTTTATTTATATGTATCTATACCTAGAATACTTTTGAATTTTAAGGATAATATTGAAAAGATTTGGGATATAAATTTGAAATTAAGTCAGAATTTTAGTGAGAAAGTAGAAAAATTATTGGAAAATTATCAAAAATATAATGATTTTAGAAGCAATGAAGAGTTTTATATTTTAAGTTGTCGAAGAGAAAAATTGAAGATAATTGATTTTATCTTAGCAAATTTTTTAAAAAAAAGATTAAAAAATATAAAAGAGATTTTGGTTGTCTTGGATGATTCACAAATCAAAGGATTAAATTTTTTAGAGTTAAGGTATTTAAAAAAAAATTTTTCAAATTTTTATTATCTTATTGGGTTAGATGAGGTTCATCTTTTAATTTTTGCAAAAATAATTCTAGAATTAGTTATGAAAACAAAGGTTATAAATTTTTTTAGCGATATTGATTTGAAATACAAAGTCCCCCTTTATGAAAGTGTTAGCATAGTAAAACTACTAAAGATTTATGAAAAGTATTTAAAAATTAAATTTAATAAGGTTGAAGGGAGTGATTATTTTTGGAAAATTTTTGAAACCAAGAAGCAAAGGGAATCTATTGATCAAATTAATCAAATAAGGTTTGAGTGTTTTAATAAATTTCTAGATTATTTTGAAAAGCTTTGTTCATATGAAATTAAAGGAAGATATATAGTTGATTTAACATTTGCAAATGGTGCAAGTTTAGGTGTTTTAAAATATTTTTTTGATGACTGGAATAGGATTTTGGATGTTAAGGGTTTTTGGGCTTGGAATACTTTTGCAAATACCTTGGGCTCAAGTTTAAGCCATTATATCATTTCCAAAAATCTAGGTGTAGTGAATGACGAAATTGAAAAGAAACTAGTTATAGAAAATTTTTTGGAAACAGTCTATCAAACTTTTATAAGACACTTTGCTTCTAAATATTTATGGGATGAAAGAAAAATAAAAGAAGCTTATCAAGATTTGTTTAAAAGATTCAAAACAGAAAATGTTAAAATTAAAAAATTGTATTTACCTTGGAATAGATATTTTGAAATCGATGTTAGGATTTAAAGAATGATTTTATTAAGAAGGGTTTTTTTGAGATTTAGTAAAATTTTATCTTATGAAAAAAGTAAGAATTATTAGCCTTTTAGTTGTAGTTTTCGCAATCCTTTTTTTAGTGTATACAAATTTTATTGTTAATGGTATAAGTATAATATCTAACAAGCCTCAAGTTTCTTTTATTGATTCTAAAGATTTTTTTGAATCTTATTATGGCAACAGGGATTCTGTTATTTTGGATTTAAGAAATTATAAAAGTTATAGAGAATTACATATAGAAAATGCAGTCAATTTCGAAGTTAATAGTGTTTTTGAGAACTATTTGGGTATACCTAGGAAAATAAAGAGGGTTAATGAATTAATATATACTTTTTCTAATGCTGGTGTAGGTGGTTACAATACAGTAGGTATTTATGGCGAAAAATTGGAGGATACGTTTGTTATTGCTTCTCTGTTACATATTCTTGGGGTTGAGAGAGTTTTTATTATAAAAGACGGGTTTGAAGGTTGGAAATCTAATTCTTTACCAGTTTCTAAAAAAATTAAACTTGTAGGAAAAGGTTACTTTCCTTACAGAATAACAAAATCCTTTTATGAACTTACTATACTGGATTTAGATAAAGTAAAGGATAATCTTAAAGATTATTTTTTAGTTGGTACTTCTTATAATTCTTTTCCTCTTATTTCTGGTAGTGTTTTTGTTAAACCCAAATTTGATTTTAATAGATATGTTATTGGTAGTTATTATAATTCTTATGAAATAAGTAGGGATAAGAGGATATTGCTTTATGGGGTTGATAATTATGAAGTTTTGCAGGTATATTTTGCATTGAAAGTTTTTCTGGGTTATCCTAATGTTTCAATTTTCAATGGTGGTATAAACGAGTGGACAGCTAATGGTTTACCCGCTAATTAAAGCGTTGATTATTTCTTTTTCAGATTTTTGAGGATTAAAATATAGGTGTGCATATTCTTGTGCGTTTTTACCTAATTTCATAGCTGCGTTTCTATTTTCGTAGAGAGTATCCATTATTTGGGCTATTTCTTGAGGGGAAGGATTTAGTATAAATCCATTGATGTTATTTTTTACCAATTCTGTTGGTCCACCGGAATCATTAGTTGTTATAACTGGCTTTGATGAGAAAAAGCTTTCAAGTATTACGTATCCAAAAGCTTCATTTATAGGGGTAAATATTACACCTAAGCAGTTAGCATAGTATTTATATTTTTCATAAGTTATGAAGTTGGGTATGATTTGCAAATTTTGAAAAATTTTTTTATGTTTTAAAAGGGGTTTTATATATTTTTTGTAGTATTTGGTATCTACTTGTCCAGCTAGGATTAGTTTTATGGGATTTTTGGTGTATAGTAAGGCTTCTATTATCAAGTGTTGTCGTTTAGTAAAGGTTATTAAGGAAGGTAGAAAAAAGAAGTCGGAATATTGGTTGCAAAAGAAATTATCGATATTACAAAGTGGGGGATAGAGGACTTGACTAGAAATTTGGTTATAAAGTTTTAGTTTTTGTGAAACAAACTCGGATACCGAAAATATTTTTTTTGATTCTTTGAGCTGCTGGGTATCTCTTTCTATAAATTTTTGTTTTACAATTTGAAAGTTAGGGTGGTTTATGTAGGGATTTAGTTTAGCGTTTGAAAATTCATAAAAATAGGATATGTGGTGCATAAACCACACAATTTTATAAGGATGTTTAATATAATAGCTTAGGGGTCTACTGGTTATAAGTATGTCACTGTTTATTTGAAGTTTTTGTAAGGAATTTATTTGATTTTCTAATTCTTCTAATTCATAGCTTGAAGGTAGAAAAAAAAGTTCAACATTTTGGTAATATTTTTTAAGGATATTATAAAGATTTTGGAATTGCAATTTTCCTCCACCTTTTAAAAAAGGATCTATTGTAGAGATTATTGCTATTTTCATAACTGGTTCGTAAACTAATAAAGGTATTATTTATTTTTGATTTTATCTCCTTCTATGTATTTTAATTATCTTTTTAATTATCTTAAAAGGTAGTGTTTTGTTTTTTAGAGAATAATAAACTTGGTTAATGAGGGGATTAACGGTAAAGCAAGGTAAGTTTTGGTTTTTTTTCTTTTTTGTTATTTTTTTAGCTAGATTAGGTTCTTTTTCATCCGAAATTGATAATTATCGTTCGTTTTTTGATAGATCTTGGAGCAGGTTTATTTTTTCTGAAGTTTTCGTAATGAAACTTCCTTATGCTTCAAGTGTTGTAAATGTTATATATCCTGTGGGTTTGAGTGAAGAAAAAAGTAATAAAGTTGGTGTAAGGTATGCTTATTTTTACTTTGTTACAAAAAATATTGAAAGGAAATTAAATGAGGCTGGAAAGGTTTGTAAAGTTAACTTAGCGGTTGAAAATGATTACGTTAACATAAGGTTGGTTATCCCTTTTGATTATCAAGTTAGTGATATTTTAGATTCGGTAAAGGATTACTTAAAATTTGAGAAAATTGATTTTGATGAAGAGGAGATAAGTTTTGTATATGATGAAGTTGATAATTATTATAAATTTTCGTTAAATTCTATTTTATGGTATTTTAGGCAGAGTATTTTTAGTTCTCATCCTTACTTTTTTTTAGCACCTGGTAATCCTAAGAATATACCTTATTTAAGGAAGGAAGATTTTGAAGATTTTGCTAAATTGGGAATTAATCCTTATTTCTTGGTTATATTGTCTTATAATCAAGAGGAGAAAAAGGTTTATGATTATATAGTTTCGAATTTTAGCAAAAAAGGTTCAGGATTTAAGTTAGAAAATTTTAATAATGATCCTCTTTATTTAGATAGATTTTACTATAGAAAAGTGGAAATTCCTAAAAGTAGGGTTTTTAGTTTAATTACGAATAACGAAGCTTCTTACTTTTTGTATATTTTTACGGCACCTGAGTTTAATAAAAATTTTAATGAATATGTTAGTATGTTAGTAATTGATAATTTTTTGTCGGATACTATGGACGGAGTTATTTGGCAAGAATTAAGGGAAAAAAGAGGATTAATCTATTCAGTATATTCGGAATTTCCTCTTTTAAAATATACTTCTTATTATGCTATTTTTACTTCTTGTTTTCACAAAAATTCTTCAAAGGTAAGGAACCAAATGAATAAATTAATCAAATCTCCTCCTTTAGATGAGCAAAATATCTTTTATGCTAAGCAAAGGTTAGCTAATAAACTTAATTTTTATTTATCTTCGCCTGAAAGTTTATCACAGAGTTTAGTTCAGGCTATCTTATATAAAGACAAAAGGATTTCTCCTTTCTATTTAGGAGATTATGTTTTTTCCGTAAGTAATGATATTATTAATCAAACTTATTTGAAATACTTTGGCAGATACTATTTATTTATTTTTGAGTAGGAAGGGGGTGTTAATGATGGTAAAAAATAAGTTTAGTTTTATTGATGAAGAAATAGAAAAACTAAAGGGTGAGTCGAGATATAATTATATAAGGGTTATAGATGGTCCTCAAGGTGCTTGGCTGGATATACAAGGTCAAAAAAAACTTAATCTATGTTCTAATAACTATTTAGGTTTAGCAAACCATCCTGAAATAGTAGCTTTTTGCATAGAGGGTATTAGGAAATATGGTGTTGGTCCTGGCGCAGTAAGAAGTATAGCAGGTACTCATATTTTACACGTTGAACTGGAAAGAAAGATTTCAGAATTCAAAGAAACCGAGGATACTATTCTATTACAATCCGGTTTTAAAGCTAATTTAGCTGTTATACCTACATTTCTTGACAGTCCTGAAGATGCAGTAATTTCTGATGAATTGAATCATGCTTCAATTATAGATGCAATTAGATTATCAAAAGCTAAGAGGTTTGTGTATAAACACTGTGATATAAATGATCTAGAAGATAAATTAAAGCAAGCAGCTGGTAGTAGGAGAAAAATGGTTGTAACTGATGGAGTGTTTTCGATGGATGGAGACATTGCTCCTTTACCAGAGATAGCGGAATTATGTCAAAAATATGAAGCTATATTGATGGTTGATGATGCTCATGGAGAAGGAGTTTTAGGAAGAAAAGGTAGAGGAATAGTTGATTATTTTGGTTTACATGGGAGGGTTGATATTGAAGTTGGTACTTTGTCTAAGGCTTTTGGGGTGGTAGGTGGATTTGTTAGTTCCGGTTATAAAGTTATTGAATTTTTAAAACAAAAGGCAAGACCGTTTTTGTTTTCATCTGCTTTGACCATACCTGACACTCTAGCAGCTATAAAAGCAATTGATATGGTTTCTAATTCTGATTTGGTTGAAAAATTATGGCAAAATACTAATTATTTCAAAGAAGAAATGAGAAAGATGGGATTTGACTTAGGTTTTAGTAAAACACCTATAACTCCTGTGATGCTTTATGAAGAAGCTGTAACCCAAGAATTTGCAAAGGAACTATTTAAAGAAAATGTATTTGCTGTGCCTATATTTTATCCTACAGTACCTAGAAATAAAGCAAGAATAAGAGTGATGATCTCTGCTATTCATACTAGAGAGGATTTAGACTTTGCTTTGGAAAAGTTTTATAAAGTAGGAAAGAAGTTAGCGGTAATTTAGTTATGAATGAAAATTTTAGCATAGAGCAAAGAATCTCCCAAATCCTAAAAAAATATAATTTGGAAAATGTGGGCATAATTTTTATGGAAAGTATGATTCCATTTAGAAGAATTCTTGGACACATTGTGGTATTTAATGAACCTTTTTTATCCTTATTTTTTAATGATAAAATTTTGCAAGAAGTTAGGGAATTATTTTACAATGAAGAAAGATATAATAACCTCTATAATTTATTGAAAAATGAAGATTCGGAGGAGAATTTATGAAAGAAAATATAAAGGAAAATATAATGAAGTTGATAGAAAGAATAAGGTTAAAAGATACAAGTGTGTGGATAAAAGATGATGAAATTGAAAATAGAATAGATTGGATTGATTTAGATTCCAAAAAAGTTTTGCAAAATATAAAGAAAAAGTTAGAAAATTTAGGTGATTATGAAAATGTTGTGTTATTGGGAATGGGAGGTTCTTCATTAGCTGCAATGGTATTTACTACAATTTATCCCAAAAATAAAAATATTTATATTCTTGACACTCTTAATCCAGATCAAATAAAATTAACAATGGATAATATAAGTAGTTCTAAAAATGTTTTCATAGTTTCAAGTAAATCTGGTACAACTTTGGAAACTAAGGTATTATATGAGTATTTCAGAAATAATTTTAGTGATGATGTTTTCATTTTTATAACGGACAAAGACAGTGTTATGGATGAATTAGCAAGGAATTTGGGAGGTGTTGTTTTTAATCCTAATCCTAATATTGGGGGGAGGTATTCCGCTTTTACTGAATTTGGCCTGGTGCCAAGCTATTTAGCCGGTAACAATGTTGAAAATATAGTTAAAGATTTTGAAGATGTTAAAAGTAATCTTCATAATTTTATTAACGAAAAATTTTATGAAATTTACGAACTAGAGAAAATAGTTAATGATTTTTACTATGTATTTTTTGAGTATGAGGAGAAGGATTTTGTTTTGGGATTATGGTTAGAACAGTTAATAGCTGAAAGCACAGGGAAAAATAATAAAGGAATTTTACCAGTTGTTTATAAAAATCTAAGTTTTAAGAACGTTGATCATCGCAAAATTTTGGCTAAATTTAAGTTGTCTAGGTTTATTGAAGATTTACCTAAGTGGATGTATATTTGGTTTTTATATACTGCTTGTGCTGCTTCGTTACTTAAGGTTAACCCTTTTAATCAACCTGATGTACAACTGTCAAAAAATGTTACAAATCAGATAATAGCTTCTGAAGATGTAAATGTAAAGGATTATTATGAAATTGCAAGAAAGAATAATTTAAAAGAAAGAATTTTGGAGTATGCAAGAAATTATAGGGAAGTTCTTTATGTTGCTATACAATTTTATTCATCTTTTGATCGTTTTGATTTAGTGGAGGATATAAGAAAGGTTTTAGTGGAGGAAACGGGAAATATAGTAGTATGGGGATTTGGTCCAAGATATTTACATTCGGTTGGTCAACTTTACAAAGGAGGACCTAGCGAAGCTTTGTTTATACAAATAATTATAGAGCCAACAAATAACTTAGGAAAAATAAATAAATACTTTATATCGCAGGCTTTAGGAGATTTACTAACAATGAAGAATTTATCAAGAAATATAAAAGGTTTCTTTGTAAGATTATAGATTTATGTTAAAGCCTAGGATTAAGCATAAGATTACTGAAATAGAAGAAAGTAAAAATAAAGGACCTCAAAAAAGTTTAATTTTCTTTATACTTTTCTTCCTTATTATTTATGTAGTGGGATCCATGGTAAATAACTATTTTAATCAGAAGCTATTTGTTACTAATAATGAAATTAAGTACAAAAATGTCATTTTCAAATTGGAAACAGATAAAGATAGTTATGTTCAGGGGGAAAAAGTTATAATAAAATTAATTGTGATAAACAATACGGGGAAGCAAATTGAATTAGATTTTTTAAACTCTGAGTTAGCATATTTTACGGTTTATACTTATGTTAATTTAGGTTTAACGAAGTTTTATTATAAAGTATGGACTACGGAGCCTTCAATTCCTGAAGTACCGAAAGTTTATAAATTAAAATTGGCTCCAGGGGAGAAGTTAAGTATAGTAAAAGTATGGGATCAAGTTGATCAAAAGGGTAATCCTGTTAATACGGGGAAATATAAATTTGTGGCAAGGTTGAATACGATAGATAGGGCTGGATTAGTTAAGTAATAAAGTAATGAAGGTGGAGGGGTGGCCGAGCGGTCGAAGGCGCTCGACTGGAAATCGAGTGTATCCCCAAAAGGGATACCGCGGGTTCGAATCCCGCCTCCTCCGCCACCTATAAACTCCCCCTAATGTTCGTCCTAACCGCCAAAATAAGACTTTTTTTGGATGATCACCCCCAAAATATAAAACAAAAACGCTCCATTATTAATTCACTTAAACAAAAAATTGTTAATAAATTTAATGTTTCCATCGCTGAAGTAGAAGATAATGACAAACTTCATATAGCTACTATCGGAATAGCTATGGTATCTAACAATCAAAAAATACTTGATCAAGCAATAAACAAAATACAAGAATTTATAGTTAACATCAAAAATGTTAAAATAGTTGAAACTTACATAAATTATTATACACATTAAATTAGAATGCTAGAAAACAAGCTTATTAAACCAGCTAATTTAATAGGTAAATCCGTTTGTTTTCAAAATGGCTATGTAATAGTAAGGTACAATTATAGTAAATTTATCAATTATGTTGATAAACTTAATACAGGAAATTTTGTTTTAATATCTTCTGTCGTACAGGATAGGATTCTTGTTGGTCAAATAGTTGATATTTATGATGCAGATAGTAATCAGGAAGAAAATATAAGATCTTCAATAGCTAATAACGGAGATATAACTTCTTTGGAAAGAGATATATATTTATTTATAGAGGTAAAAATAAAATTACTTTTTGCCATAGAAGGGAATAAGTTTGTTTTTGATAATTTTGGAGTTACATCTAGATTGAAGAATGTATACTTATTAAGTAAGGATTGTAAAAAATATATTTTTGAGAATATTTTTAACTTTGAAGGCGTTAATTCCAAAGATGTTAGTTTTGAAAATAATCAAAAGATTTTGATAAGTTTAAGTGATGACATACAGGTAAAAGTCAGGGGCTTAATTTTTGCTATTGGCAATGTTTTAAATAAGATAGATAGCTTTAAAAATGTGAAATCCATTGGATATAAAGAATTTATAAGTAACAAGGAATTATTTTTAAAAGCTTCTTCTGATCATGGTACAGTAGTAGTAAAAATAAATAACAGGCTGGAATTAATTAAATTATCTAATTCCTACGTTAAACCAGATTTTGTTATAGGAGAAAATTTGATAAAGGAAGATTACCAGATACTTAAAAGAATGATTATTTTAAAAAGTGATTATATACCCTATAATGGATTATATTTAATCTATAATGGAGTTATATTTACTTAGCAGGTGTATTTAATAAAGAAAGGAGGTTAATGAAAGGTGAAGGAAAGGTTTTCAAAAATAAATAAGTTATTCATATTTCTTGTTTTATCTGCTTTGTTTTTATTATTTTTTCAGTTTTTTAATATAACTGTTAATTCTAAGATAAAGGTTCAAAATCTTTATGAGTTACAGCAAGAGATAAGGGAAGTGATAGATGAGGTTAAACCTTCGATTGTTAGTATTATATCCAGTCCATCTTCTTTTAATGAGGATCTAAAAAGGTATTACGAATTTTTTAAAGGTACTCCTTTTGAGGAATATTTTAATTATCAGCAGAGGGTGGTTGGTACAGGAGTTGTGGTTTCAAACGATGGATTGATAATTACCAATGCTCATGTAGCTCTTGGTGCTCCTGCAATAAAAATTAAAGATATAAACGGAAAAGTTTATGAAAATATTTCTATAATTTCTATAAGTAGGCAACTTGATTTAGCTTTATTAAGGATTAATGATTCCGTTAATCTAAAATCCATAATTTTTACAGATTCTGATGCGGTAAGAGTTGGGGATATTGTTTTTGCTATAGGTAATCCTTTTGGATTTGAAATGACGGTAACTATGGGTATAATTTCTGCAAAAAATAGGAAGATAAGTGCTATGGGAGGATTTAATTATACAAATTTAATTCAAACTGATGCAGCTTTAAATCCTGGTAATTCTGGGGGTCCACTGGTTGATATATACGGAAGACTTGTGGGTATAAATAGCGTTATAGCTTCCACAAGTGGTTCAAATAGCGGTGTAGGTTTTGCTATACCTTCTAATGTGGTTAAAAATTTCATAGAGAAAAATAAAACTAAAAAAGCTTCAACTAGCAATGAGCAACCTTTTTTAGGTGTTAGGGTTGCAGATATCCCCGATTATGTTAAAAATTATCTAGGAATAGACTATGGGGTTATTGTTGTAGAGGTTTTACCTAACACTGCTGCCAGTAAGTATGGAATTAAAGTTAATGATATAATACTAGAGTTTAATGAAGAAAAAGTATTAAGTGCTGACGATTTTATAGATTTAATTTCTCAGACCACTCCTAATCAAAAGGTAAAAATTAAACTTATTAGAAAAGGAAAAGTAATGGATTTAGAAGTATTAATGGGTAGAAGGTAATTTATGAAATTAAAAATTTTTATATTTTTAGCTTTATTTTCCTCTTTTTTGATGGTTTTAGTTTTTTCTCTTGAAAAATATTATCAAAATGTTATAATAAACTATACTTTTGAAAATTTTTATACCGGCTATGTGGATGGAAGGCTTTTTTTAGCTAAAAATCTCTTTCAAAAGACGGATTCTAAAGTATTGATTTTTAATGGTTTTAATTTTTCTGAAGGTGTTTTTATAGATAGGGTTCCCAAAAATTTAAATTCATCACAAGAATATTTTCTTTTATCTAATACAAATTCTTTTTATAATTTGTATTCTTTGTTATTAAATTATTTTGATGAGGATTTAGCTATTTTGAGGGGAAAACTTTTTAGAGCAGGTAGAGATTATTTTTTAGTTGATGTTCATAAGGATTATTTAAATGGTAATGAAAATTATTTTTTACTTGGTATAATTAAAAATGTTTTTGATGTTGATTTAGTTTTAAGTATTTTTGATGGATCTGATATTAAGTTTTCCATAAATTTTGGTACTTCATATTTTGATTATCCTCTTTATTTTTCAAGGTATATCGACGACAATTTTAATGGCTATTTAATGATAAGTCTTATTGAAAAGAATATTTATAGAGATTTTACTGATTTAAGGCTAGCGATATTATCCAAGAGGTTTAACTCCGATAGTATTCTTGTTTCTTTTTTGAAAGATGAAAACGATAAGAATTTTAAAATCGTTAAATATTATTCTTTAAGCTTTCCAAGGAATATAGTAGATTATTCGGTAATTAAAAGGTCTGTTGATTCAGTTTTGATAAGGGTAGATTTTGTGGATAAGGTTTCTGGTTATTATATAGCTACCAATTTTATAAACATTGATTTTAATGGAGCTCGTATTACAGGAGTGGGTAATGATATATTTAATCAGTTTTACCAAGATAATTTTGTAAATCTAAAAAATTTTTATTTAAAGTTTGAATCTGTTAATGTAAATCCTTCTTTTTCTTTGACTAAACTTGAAAGGAGATAGTTTTGTAAAATGAAACAAGTAAGTATGCTTTTTGATTTTGATGGTGTTTTATTTGATTCCTCTTGGGAAGTTACCACTGTTATTCTCCTAGTTTACTATAGCTCTTTTCCTGATTCAAATATATCAAAATATTTTAAAAATACGGTAAGTTTAAGATTATTAAGTTCACTTAAAAATTACTCCGCTGAACATGTTTTTAAGACTTTACGAAATGAAAATACGAAAATAAATAACATTTTTAGAAAATTAAGAACTTACTGTATAGATGTTGATGATTTTTTCGTAGTCTCTCAGTTAGTAGATAATCATTTCTTTGATTTAAAAAATCTTACATTTAGATTTGTTAATCATAATTTTTATTATTCATATAAAAAGCAAACAATTGAAAATAAAAAAGAGGAGTTAGAAAAGTTTATAAAAACTTTTTACGATGTAAGGAAATACATAAAAGAGAATAATGAAAATTTTTGGATCATACTTAACGAGCCTTTTGAGAAAGAGTTAAATACTTTTCTGGAATTTTATAAGAAATATAATGTAGGTATATTATCCACTAAACAAAAATACGCTATTTTAACTATACTGCATTATTATAACATACCTGTTGATTCTTCAAAAGTTTTTGCTAAAGAAAATGAATTTATTCATAAAGGTAAGAAAATAAAAGAAATAATTAACTATTGGAATATAAAAGAAGAGGATTTACACTTTGTTGACGATTTAATTGAAAATTTACTTAAAGTTAAGGATTACAATAAAAATGTTAATTTATATATAACTTCTTGGGGATATAGTAATTACTATCATAAAAATCTTGCAA
>JBKBIY010000160.1:0-2356 GCA_046294045.1 bacterium
TGGCTTTATCAGTATCCATATCTCTAAAATAAACCACTGCACTTACCCTTATGGAAACATTATCTCTTGTGATAACTTCCTGAGGAGGTACATCTAAGGTTACCGTTCTTAAATCAATTTTTCTCATTTTATCAATTACAGGAATAAGGAGAATAAGCCCTGGTCCTTTAACTTTGTGAAATTTTCCTAAACGTAAGACTACAGCTCTCTCATACTCATTTATCACCTTTATGGAGGCCTGCAAAAAAAGTAATATAATTAATACCAAAAATAATAAACTAAAACCCATAGTCCACCCTCCTAATGCATTCAATTATGTTTCTATATAAAAAGTAGTTTATTCAACAAAAATTAAAAGTCAAGGAAAAATTTGCCACTTTTTTAAAAAATGTTTTCTTTATTATGCTTATAAACAAAGAATTTTCAGATTTCTTTGGTCTTAATAGAAGGTAAGATAAAAGATCATAAAAGGGTATTTCTAAAATTATAAAATTTGGCCTTGTAATCTAAGGTATGGTGAAAAAATATTTTTGAAACCCCTTGATTTGGTGTTATAATTTACTTGTCAGGAGGATTTATGAGATCATATGGAGAACTTTTTGAAAATAATAAAAAATGGGTGATTGAGAAAATCTCAGAGGATCCTTTCTATTTTGATAGATTATCAAAAGGTCAGTCTCCTAAGTATCTCTATATTGGATGTTCTGATAGCAGATTACCAATAGAAATTATTACTAAGGCTGAGCCTGGTGAGATCTTCGTTCATAGAAATATTGCTAACTTAGTTAAAACAAAGGATCAAAGCCTTCTTGCAGTTCTTGAGTTTTCTTTAGAGGTTCTTAAAGTTAACCATATCATAGTTTGTGGTCATTACGATTGTGGTGGGGTGAAGGCTGTTTTCTATAATCAAGCTACAGGTTATGTAAAAGATTGGCTAAGACCACTTTACCGTATATACAGAAAATATCAGCATATGCTTAGTGAGCTTCCAACAGATAGAGAACGGTATGATCGTTTATCTGAATTGGGTGTTATTGAAAGTGTTAAACTTCTATCAAAGATTTCAATGGTAAATAAAGCTATTCAAGAGGGTAGATTAAAAATTCATGGTTGGGTTATAGATATTTACAATGGTTATATTAAAGAGCTTTAGGTTTTTGACTGAGAATAAATTCACCTAAATAACTTTTTAAAATTGGAATTGCTCCAATACGCATCAAAAATCGTCTTTTTATAGAAAAACATTGTTAATACAAAAAAGTTTTGTAATATAAGAATATGAGACCTTTTTTTATCCTTTTTTTAATTTTAAATCTTTTTAGGCCTTTTTCTAACCTGTTTGCTTTAGAGATTGACTCAGTTAAGGGTTTTTATTCAGAAAAGGGGACTTATTCGATTATGCTTGGACTGAAAGAATTTCCAACTCAAGAAATTCTTTTAGCCCTTAAAACCCAAAAAAAAGATGTAACCCTTCTTTATGAAATAGAAGTTTATCGTAAAGGCTTTATTAGAGATGAACGCTTAGACAAAGTTGTTTACTATCAAAGGGCGGGTTATTTTCCTGAAAAAAATGTTTATTTTTTGGAAGATAATTATAGTAAGATCTTTTTTAATTCTCCCAATGAGGTAATTCTAAAACTTTCAGAGCTTCCCCCTTTATATATAAGTAATCTTTTAGATTTAGAAAAGGATTTAAAAAAGATTTATTTTTTAATTCGAATCACCTTAAGTTATACTACTCATTTTAATGAAAAGTTAAGATACACAAGAAAAGATCGATCGATGAAGCTTGAAGTCACAAAAAAATATGCCCCTTTATAAAATCTTAAGAAAGAAAAAGATTCTTCTTTTAGGACTTTTTTTGATATCTCTTCCTTTTGTAGAATATTTTCTTTATAAGAGTAATTTGATTGAGGTTCCCCAGAGGAGTATTTTTTTATTTTTTCTTATTCAATTAGACTTAATTTTGCTACTTCTCTTGCTCTATTTAATTTTTAAATATCTTTGGAAAATTTTCTGGGAGATTAGAGGTAAAAGAATTTCTCAAAGTCTAAAGTTTAAATTCTTTTTACTTTATTTTTTTTCTATTTTCTTTACTGCCTTTGTATTAGTCTTAGGCACTTTTATTTTTTTCAAAAAAGGTCTGGAGTATTGGTTTGAAGAATTTTCTTCTGAAAAAATAATTTCCGCGCTCTTAACTGAAGAGGATTTCATAAAAGATGTGGAAGCAGAGCTTTTGCAAAAGGGCTTAAAAATAAAAGAAGAGTATATTTCTAAAAAGGAGACTATTCGAAGTAAAGACTTGAGGGAAAGATATAGATATTTTCTTCAGTTAGATTTGATTGAAGTATTTACC
>JBKBIY010000161.1:0-2320 GCA_046294045.1 bacterium
GATATTGTGAAAATTTGATAAATATCTAATAAACTTGCAAGGAAAGAAAGAGAGGAAAATAAACTACCATCTCCACCTAAGTTTATTATCAATGCTTTTTCATTAATTCCTAATTTTTCAATATTTGTTTTTATTAAAACTAAGTTTCTTTTATTTGTTATATCCACTGGTGTTAAACACTTAAAAAATTTTTTTATTTCTTGATAAAACCGCTTTATCGTATCATAATTAACATTTATTGAGTTATAAAAAATAATACACTTTTGAAAATGCATTTTTAAAGTTTACTTACAAAATATAAGATTATCGACCCAAAGTAGCGTGTAAAAGAAGTCTTTTTTTAAATTGATTCACTAAGTCTTTTATTTCAATATGATAAATTTTATCAAAATGATCAAGAAAATTCTGAATTATTTTATTTTTTATAGGTAAATTTAGTTCGGCACAAATATTTTGTAGTTTAATATTTGCTTGTAGTATAAATTTGTGATTATAGGGATCATTGGAAAATTGAGAAATTTTTATAGCTGTGCCTATAACTTTTTTTCCATTAAACTCTTTTTCAAAAGCTTGTACATTTTTAAAACAGTCAAATTTAGTTAATTTATTTTGAGTTTTATCTTCATAAAAATTTATATTTTCAATATTTATATTTTCAATATCAATTGTTTGAGTGATAGAATTCCAAAGTAATTCATTAAAAGTTTTATGTATGCTTTTTATTATATTTTGAGATGGAATATTTTCGTGTTTAGTGTTATCTTTTATAATATTGACAGGACCTACCACGCATAAGGTAAGATCTTTTTTAGGATAGTGAAATACAGCTTTTCCTCCGGTTATCCTTTTTACAAATGCCCACTTTTTATACATATTTTTAATTTCTTGATCTATGTTGTTTTGAAAATATCCAAGAGTTACTGTATGGTTAGCAAATGTGTAAAATCTAACAAAGATTGCATTTTCTTCTGTTAATTTCTCAAAGTTTTCAAATATAAATTTATCTATTGCCATGTTTAAGAAACCGCCTAAGCTCGTTTGAGCTATTACAAAAACTTTGTTTATTAATTTTATACTTTTTTCATCAATACAATGTGACGAAAGCTTCATCATCATAATATAATTCCCTTTCCAATTTATATTCTTTGTCTGGATCAAAAAGAGGATTAGGTTTATCTACAAGTTCTAACCTATGAAAAGCTGAATTATACCAAGGCTTATCTGGCTTAGGAATGTTGAGTTTCATTTCTGTAAATACCCTATACCCTTTGGATACTATATCATCTGGATTTAATTCATATAATTGAAATTTATCCAATATATCTGTGATCACGAAATTCATTTCATATAGGTTTTTATGAATTTTGTACCATTTTTTATTGGAGGCTTCTAAATGGGTCATACCAAAATAAACCACACCATTTTCTTTTAACATAGAACACCCTCTGGAAATAAATAAACTTATTCCTTGTACTGTTTCCACAGGATCTGTTAAAAATACATCAAATGAATTTCTATATGTTTTATCCACTTTCCATTCAACATTATATTCTACTGCTTGAAGGTTTTCTATTTTTAGATCTCTAGCTTTTTGGTTTATATATTCTACTAATCTTTTATCTGCTTCTAACACTAGAATTTTATTTGGTAACTTTGTAATTGCTAAAGCTAAAGAAGTAAGATCGTCATCTCCTATAAGAACTATATCTTTATTTTCTAGGTCTCCTTTGTAGTATATAAAATTTATTCTATTAAAAACGGTTTCTATGTTAACAACACCTTGGTCGAATTCAGGTATTGCAGGAGGTCTGTCTTTTATTAAATCTTCAAAATTTTTGATAACGTTAGCAAAAGAATTAATTTCAAGCCCGCTTCCTTTACAATGAGAACATCTTACCTGTTTATATGGTATTTTTATTAATTGATTTATTATTGTTTCATTATCATTTTTTCTATTAAGGAAAAAATGATCATTTTCATAAGCTATTATACCCATATCAAGTAGTTTTTTAAGAGAGTTTATGGTATTTGAAGCCGAATCAAATGACTCAAAAAGTATATCCCAATATTTTTTAGGGGAATCGGAAAGTGATCTTATTATAATATAATCAGTTCTACTAAAACTTTTTGTATCTAGTGCCATAAATTTTACCTCCTTATTTTTATTTCTTCTATTAATTTAGATATATCTGTTAAGGGTTTTCCATTTTCTTCTATTTTTTCCTTATCTTCTTTATAAGCGTAACCATTTTCAATAGCCCAATCTATTCCTATTTCTAATACGTTATTTAATTCATCTTCGCTTATTTTAATATTACTC
>JBKBIY010000162.1:0-2315 GCA_046294045.1 bacterium
AATATTCTTCTTTTAGTTTACAATCTTTGATAAGTCCATTAATTATTTCTAATTGACTTTTTTCAAACGTATAATTTTCAACTATTTCAGCAATTTGAGTTTGAATGTATTTTCGTTGAAGTTTATCTTTCCAAATTTCATAATCTACAATATTTTCGATATTTGCCATAAAAACAGCGTGAGAGTACAACAATCCTTCTTTGATGTAAGGAAGAATTTTATTAATTGCAGACAAACTTAAACTTGCAAAATCTTTTTTCAATTTGATTTTGCTGAAAGCTTTTGCGTTTTTTACATCAAAACCTAATTTGTCTTTTGCATATTCATATAAATAAATATCTGAAGTTGCTACTGATAGTAAATGCCACAAATCTTTGTAATCAACTGATTTTGTAACCTCTTCTCTTTTAGAATTTAAAGTTTTGTAAGTGAATGTTTTTGTTTTCCAATCTTCTCCAATCACATTTTTTAATGATGCTGAAACTTGACAAGCAGAAACCGTATCAGTTGATTTGTAATTGAACCAATAAAAACAATCGTTCCTTTTAGAAGATTTATAAAATCCAAAACTCGCTCCTTTTTCAATTAATTCTTTAGCTAAAACTTCAAAATTGAAATCATTTTTTCTGTAAAATTTTGGAATTAATTTTAATTTTTCTTCTTGTGTAAGAAAACGCAATGTTTTTTCGCTTTGAGTTCCAATTTTAATCGTATTCAAATAGGTCCACATCCTGTATTCTTCAAAATCAGGATGCGAAATTGCACATCGAGATTTACTTGTTTCAAAGGAACATTTTCCAATCAATCCTTTTTGAGATTTCAATGGTCTTTGGAAGAAAATTGCTCGGTACAATTCTTTTGCTAAACCAGTAAATTTTTTTTCTGAAAGTTTTTGATTTTCATCAATTTCTTGAATTCCTTGAACTTTACAGATTACTATAAACTCATTCAAATAATGCTCTTCTCTTGAAGTATATTGATTTCTAATTTTTCTTTTGTTGTACAAACTAAAAAAATACTGACCTAAAGTTTTAAAGTTTCCATCAAGCATAGCTTGCGAAATATCTTTAATTTCACCTTTTACTTTACCTAAATCTTCTTTCTTATTTAATCTGGTAATAAGTTCTTCTTTACAATTCACAATGTCACTTTCATTCTTTTTAGAAATTGCAACCAACGAATTATAAAGAGATTTCAGCTTCTTCTCGCCTTCATCCAACTCTTTTTTAAAACCGCCTTTTTCTGTTTCATCAATAATTCCAAGATTAATAAAGTAATCTTTTAATTCATTTAAAATTGAACTTGAATTATCTAAATCCTCAATTAAACTTTGTAATTGAGGATTATGCTCTTCAAAAACTCCTTCGGCTGATTGATCTAAACGATTACTCAAAAAACCTCTTCGTTGAGCAATGTGATATAATGCTCTTCCAAGTTCATACAATGCAATTTTTTGTTTACTAGCTTTATCTCTGAAAAAATAAGGATTAATATTTTCATCTTCACTAGTTCGCAACCATTTTATAAATTCAGGATTAAGTGGATAATTTTTAAAACCCGATTTTTTCCATTCTTCTACTTCTTCAATCGACAAAGGACACATTCCGTTTGCTGACAGAACTTTTAAGGTTTCATATTTTCTTAACTTTCTGCGATACTTAATTTTTCTTGCACTTCTATAGCCGGTTCGCTCAGCTGCACGAGAACTTTCAATTCCTTTTTCAGATTTCACTCCTTCCGAAAATATCCTAACTCCTTTATCTATCAATGAAAATTGTGAGCCATCTTTTTCAACAACAGCCCACCCAATACTATTGGTCCCTAAATCCAATCCTAAAATACGTGCCATAATTCTGTGTTTTTTAATCAGATTTTAAAGATAATAAAAAGAAAAAATACAATTTTACGGAAAACCGTAAATGGGTAAAAAAAGTTTATTTATCTTTGTGAAAGATAATTTTATTCTAATCTTTAATCTTATCACAATAAGGCTATATGCCGTAGACTAACGTCTTTAATCCCGCTTCGGTGGGATTTTTGTATTTTATAAACTTTCCTAACTTTATTCATATCACAATAATCCGCCGAGGCGGAGTAGACTAAAGTCTTTAATCCCGCTTCGGTGGGATTTTTATTTTATAAACTTTCTAATCTTTAATCTTATCACAATAATCCGCCGCGGCGGAGAAGATGAAAATCTTAAGTCCCGCTTTGGTGGGATTTTTATTTTATAAACTTTCCAATCTTTAATCTTATCACAATAATCCGCCGCGGCGGAGAAGATGAAAATCTTAAGTCCCGCTTCGGTGGGACTT
>JBKBIY010000163.1:0-2300 GCA_046294045.1 bacterium
GATACTGATTTAATATCTAAACTTAATGCGTTAGACGTAACAAGTTTAATTAACACATCATCTGCATCTAGTATCTTTGAGATTAAAGATGCTAATGGTAATACAACAATTAAACAGCTAACAAACGGTGATTTGTTACTACCGAGCATTGGTAATTTAACAGCGTATTTAAATAATTTAACCTGAGTTCGATATAAGAAATCCTGTCATTTCTATTCAAAGCAACAAATAGCAAGCTTTGTAATCATACTTTACTTATATTTTTGCTACATAATATAGAGATTTTTTGACTAGAAAGGCAAATTCTTTTGATAAGAAGGTGCTGTTATAAAAAATATTTATAAATATCAAATACTTATATTAACTCTTATATCGAATTCAGGTTAAAATTAAATGCAATTGAGAAATATAATCAGTCACTGTCAATTTCATTTCACAATTATACTACGTTTATCAATGGAATCAGCTTTTGGATATATGGACTTAAAAACTTGTCAATATCAAAAACAACTTGTTATAGAGCAGATTCTATTTATGACAACTTTAATTCCAGGGGTTGTTTCAAGAAACAACAAACCTGTAACAAGCGTAGTTAAGACTATCAATAAGCCAATTACTCAAAGATGATATTTTTGGTAGCTGTTGCTTGTAGAATAATGTGCTACTTGTATTTTGTTTAAACGTTGTTGGTATTCATTTAAAAGTCGTAAATATTCTGACAGGACCATAAATAACTGTCCTTAGCTATCTCTGAAATATCAAGAAGATATTTTTTTAACAAAAACTCCTTTATCTCAGAGAAAGAATTTTCGATATCTTATAATTGAGCATTATGGAGCAAAAAATGGATTTTTTAGTTGCTTTTAGTAAAGGCTATCTCAATATAGTATTTAATATTATTAAAAACTTTTCCAATTTAATGAAATTTTTTCTTTCGTAGACTTTTGCTCATTAAGGGCTTTAATTTTTATTCTTTAGAATAAGCTGTTTACCAGCGGATTATGTTCTCATACTATAAATCTGAATTGCTTCATGAACGGCTTTTAAGAAAATCGATAGTTTTAACAATTTCAGTAGCCATATAAAATCCCATTCTATTACCAATCAGCATAGCCCCATCCTTTTAGTTTATCCTTTAAGTCTTTTGCAAGTCCTTCAAATTCAGTAAGATTCTTTTTATCAGACAAAAAGTTAAAATATTCCATTAATAAATCTACACCACCTTCTCGCAATAGGTGTAAATTACTTACTAAATCTTGAGTTAAGTAATCTTGAATCCAATTATCCATAAAAGTAATAAAATTCTTATTTAATTCAGCACCATACTGCAAAAAGTCTAATTCTGAGAAAATCTCTACATAATTAGAATTATATTTATCAGACCAGTCCTTGACACGGAGATTACCTAAGAAACTATGAATTTCCTGCTGAGTTGGTTCATTTGCTATTGCAAACAATTGAATCAAAAATAATCTAGCGAAATGACGCTTTCTTTCATCATTATCATTACTTATATATTTTATATATGCTATTGCTTGTTTAACTAAAGCTAAATTATCATATTTCAATGTTGTAGCATGACTAAACTGATAAATGTGAGAAAACTCATTATTAATATTATCGCCTATAACTCTATTCAATTCACCATTAACAAATTTAGTAAGCATTAAATCTATAAATTTAAAAAAATGATTCGTTTTTTACGAATATAGGCTATAGTTAATTAAAACGAACTTATCAATCGCTTTAATTAAATTGTAAGGATAATTATTTTTATCAAAAGATCGTAAGATCTTATTAATTATTGCCTTTAGTTCACCCTCTTCCCAATTTATGAGGCTTAATACTAATAGGAGATTGACGAATGAGTCTGAAATGACGTTCGTATAGAAACTGTGACTGTACTCAGCAAATAGGCTCAATATATTATCTAATGTTTCCTGTAAGTATTCTTTAATATTATCGCTAAACAAAATTGAATCTTCTGCTTGATTGGTTTCCTTTATAGACGGTAAAATTCTCTCATAAATGGTTTCTAGTAGATCATTAAATTTAAAATACTTTATCAAAATGAACAGATCATGTTCTTTAAACGAGAATTTCTCATTAATGAATTGTACGGAAATTTTGGAATTGATATAAGATTGCATTAAATCTTTAAATTCTGTATAGACATCCATATTAATTTCATTAGCAGAAATAAATCTCAGTATTTGAATGCAGTTATCTTCAGAACGATTTTCTTTATAATAATTTCCAAAACCGCCTTTTTTAATATTTTCAGCATTATGGATAACTTT
>JBKBIY010000164.1:0-2281 GCA_046294045.1 bacterium
GTCCAATTATCCTTGATAAATTAAAAGATATACCTTGCCAACTAAAAGAAGCTGGTATATCATTAGTTTCCTTTACCATTAGATTTATAAATTTACTCCTTATAGGAAAATAAAAACTACCCGTTAAACCTAATATAAAGCCTAACGCCGCAAAATTAAAAATATTTAGATTGTTAGTGTAAACTAAAAAAGAAATCGTACAAGCATTAAGAAAATCAATAATAGTAATTAAAACCAATACTTTTTTTGGATTAAATCTATCACTTATGTAACCTGCAAAGAAAGAAAACAAAAATGCAGGTATAAACCTTATCAAATTATAAAAACCGACATAAGCTGCAGCACTTCTTTCACCTTTAACCATCTCTACTATAACCCATTGTCTAAGAGTAAAATCTACCCAGCTACCCATAAGAGAAAAAGTATTTAAAACCCAATACAACAAATATTGTACATTCTTAAATACTCTAAAAGGATTAGCTATCATGATATTTTTCATAGTTTTTTATAATGTTTTAATAAAAATCTCCACTGCAGGCGGTATTTCCATTTTTTTTATCTCTTCTATAGTTTTCGGAGTATAATTAACAAGATCAATAAGTCTTTTATGTACTTTAAGTTCAAAATGTTCCCCTGATCTTTTATCAACGTGAGGAGATCTGGTAACACAAAAAACTCTCCTTTTTACAGGTAAATACACAGGTCCAGAAATAGTAGCACCAGTACCTAAAGCTATATCCACTATTTTATTTACAGATTTATCAAGCAATTTATGATCCCAACTTACCATCTTTATCCTTAATCTAGGTAATTTCGACATCTTTAACACCTCCATTTTTTATTTGCCTCTTTATAGGTCATTACTAAATATATTCAACAAAAAAAGTGTAAATCCTACCCACAATCTAAAGCTACAAAAATTTTTATTAAATTTTACTAAATTTTACTAAATACGATAATTTAACTATTTTTTACTTCAATTACAACTAACTTTTTTATTTCATCTTTGAAGCGATCTTTATTAAATAATTCTAAATACTTCAGATAAAAATAAAATAAAGCATTCCTCTTTATCCCCTTTATCGTCAAATATACAGGCTCCTTATATATCCAATTAGAAAAATTGTGAGTTATAAAAATTTTATACTTAGAATATAATTCTATTTTTTCTCCGAAGGGTACAAATAGCTTATCATCTAGATTAAAAGCCTCCCGAGACATACCCGCATACTCATAACAAGCTAGATATCTTTTCTTAGCAAGCCTCTCCCTTAATTCACTGTCATTAACTATAAATGTAGTATTCTCATAAATCTTTTTATTCTCCCTGAAATTCTCTATTACTCCCTTTTGATAATACCAATCCATATTGTATTTTATATAATTCTTTGCATGATAATACATAAAACTTACAACAATAAAAACAAGAAATACCTTTAAAAATCTTTGTAATCCAAATATCTCAGATGTTACACTAAGTGTACCATATAAAATTAAACTAAAACCCAATGGTAAAAGTAACTGAAGTCTTGAATCCCATTGTATATCAGCAGGTATCTTACCTACAGCTACATAAGGTAAAGAACCCAATAAAAATAAAAAAATACCTAATGAAAATAAAATACAATATCTCCTTATTTCTTCTTTTGATACTGAAAAATAAATAAATAACGATATGTATATTAAATTTGCATAAACTATAACTGCTGCCAATCCTAAAGAATCCTTAAGAGGCTCTATAAAACTGCCAACGAACGAAAGAGCATACATTTTCATATCGTAAATATAATTTAAATTTATCCTATTATAATCCTCATAAAAACCACTACTAGCAAAATATATACTTTTTATCACAAAAAACACTATTGGAAGCAATAAAAAATCAAGCTTACTTATCACAAATCTCCTTAAATTTCCTAAAAACGAATCACCACTATCATATACCTTATAAAACATATACAGCAAAACTACTAAATAAAACACTAAAAAAGAATTCGTAAAAAATGAAATAAAAAACAAAAATAATATATACAATCTCCTCTTTATTTCCATCCTATTTATATCACTAATCGAAACTAAATAAAACCCATAATAAAATACAGCATTACAAAAAGTATACGGAAAACAAATCAGAGCTATCTTCGATACATATAACGGTGAGATTAAAAATAATAAACTAATATAAAACCTATCACTCTCTTTCATAAAATTCATCGTCTTTAAAATCTTATAAACAAATACTCCCGACAAAAACCATAAAATAAATGTAAGCACCCTATAA
>JBKBIY010000165.1:0-2274 GCA_046294045.1 bacterium
TGAGGTTAAAGAGGTAAAAGAAGAAGTTAAAGAAGAAGTTAAGGAAAAAGAAGAGGTTCAGGAGAGCAAGACAAGTAAGGAAGCTAAAGGAAAGATTAATTGGAAGGCAGTTTTGTTAAGTATTTTTTTGAATGTTTTGATTTTGTGTGGGTATCATTTTTTAGTTTTTGAAAAGAGGTGTATCAAGATTAAAACTTTTGATTTTTTGGGGAATGTTAATTTATTGCAGAATTTATATTTGCAGGGGTTATTAAAAGATACTGATGTTATTGAGATAACTGAGGAGATAAAAAAGCTTTTAGAGAAAGAGGGGAAAGAGGGGGTGATAATCGTTCCGAAGCAATTTGTTTTAAATGACAAGGAGGTTCCAGAGATTAAGTACAGTAATGAGAAATTAAGGCAGGCGGTTCTTTTGTGGGAGAAAGTAATGAAAGGAGAGAATAAAACTAATTTGGTAGTGCCTGATTTGTTAAAAAATCAATAAAAAAGGAGGTTAGAGTTATGGGTTTAAAAGAATCTATTGAGAAGTTAAAGCAGATAGATGAGAAGGAGAGGAGGAAAAAGATTTGGTTGGTAGTTGGGATTGTTTTTGTTATTACTTTGTTAATTGGGTTTATTTTTGGAAGATAAAAATAAAAAGATAAAGGGTTTTAATTATTGAGGTTAAGATTGTTTTTAGGTTTTCTTTTTGTAGTTGGGATTGTGGGAGCGGTTAGTTTTTTATTTTCAAAGTTGGTTATTACTACGGACAAAAGTGTTGAACCTTTTCTTTTTTGGAAAGAGGGGAAGAGAGAGTTAAGGAAAGGAGATTATGTATTGGTTAAGGGGAAGGGGTTAGGTGAGGGTAAATTATTTACTAAGAGGGTGATGTGTATGGAGGGTGATGAGGTAAAAAGATCGGGAATTTTTTATTATTGTTGTAGTGAGAATGGAAGTTGTGTTTTTATGCATCCTGCTTTTTTGGAAACACCGAAGAGAAGAAAGCTTGAACCTTGGAATCCTTGTGGGGGTAATCTTTTAACGAGTGAATGTAAGGTAAGGTTAAAAGAGGGGGACGATTATTTAGGTAGCTTTGTAACGGAGGGTTATGATTCAAGATATTTAGGTCCTTTTAGGGAAGAAGAGATAATAACTGTGTTAAAACCCATTTTTTAAGAGAGGTGAGAAGGGGATGTTGAATATTTTAAAGAGAAAG
Source organism: bacterium (assembly GCA_046294045.1). Lineage (GTDB taxonomy): Bacteria > DRYD01 > DRYD01 > DRYD01 > DRYD01 > DRYD01. Next base: position 1,196 of record JBKBIY010000165.1, read on the forward strand.
GACGAGTTAAAGGATTTTTTTCTTTCTGCTATTGGGTTAAAGGAAGAAGATGAGGAGTTTTATTTAAAGAAGGGAGATTTAGAGAGGTTATCTTCAAGAACTCAATTTTCAAAGTATTTAATGCCTGTTTATTATGATGAGGAGATGGGGGTATATGTAAATCAAGATGGGACAATTGGATTAATGTATGAATGTATTCCTGTTTTATTTTTCAATCCTCAGTCAGTAAAGAGTTTTTCATCTCTTTTTAATTTGAATTATCCGAAGGGAACGGTAATTCAAATAATGCTTTTCTCTGATCCTTATATTGAGAATTACTTGTTTCATTATGTTAATTATAAAAAAGGTGCACCAGATTATTTGAGAAAGGGATTTCACAATCTTTCTGATTTTTACAGAAACTTAAAGGATCATTTAGGATTTCCTTCAAGGCATTATAGAGTTTTTGTAATGATTAAGATGCCTATTGATAAGAATTTCAGGGAGGAGGTTTTCAAAGAGGTTAAGGTTTCTGTTTATGAATTATTGAAGTCGGTTAGGTTATATCCAGAGGAGGTGAAACCTGAGGATTATTTATTTTTGATGAGGTTTTTATTAAACAATGTGGATTTTAGGTTGCGTGAGGAGACGGATACTGAGTTTCAGGAAATTCTTAGAAAGACGGAGGTATTGAGGACTTGGATAAGAAGTAAAACTTTAAACAAGCAGGTAATATTTGCGGATACTGAGATTGTGGCTAAGGGGGATTGTATAAAGTTTGGGGAGAAGAGGTTTAGGTGTTTAACTTGGAAGATTATGCCTGAGGAGATTGATTTTATTTTTGGGAATTTGATTTCTGGGCATTATGATCTTATAGATGGTGTTTCAGGGGATTTAAAACAAGTTAGTTTGCCTTTTTTTATAGTTTTAAATGTGTTTTGTGATTCTATTAATACGGAATTGCAAACAAAGGCAAATTTAATGTTGCAACAGCAACCGTTGGGAACATATTTTGTGATTTTGAAGGAAAAGGTTTCTGAGTATTTATGGGCGGTTCAAAAGATGAATAGTGGTGAAAAGTTTATGAAAGGGTTTTTAAC
>JBKBIY010000166.1:0-2259 GCA_046294045.1 bacterium
ATAAATGTAAAAAAATTGTAAAAAAAAGGTATTTTTTTATTCACAAAGGAATAAATTGGTATATATATTTAGTGAATAAAAATTTTAAGGAGGTGAAAAAATGTCATTTGAATACTCACTTGAGCTGAGAAACAGAAACGTATGGTACAATTATGGTCCATCGTTAGTTAATCGTGGATTCTACGGCTATCGAGGAGTTAAGTTGCAAAATTACTTATATGGAGCATTTGGAGGTATTGGGGGTTTTGGTGGATTCTATGGAGGTTTTGGTGGAATATACAACTATGGTATGGGATTTGGTTTTAACTCCCTAACTCCCATATACAGAAATGTCTTTGAACAGTACGATATAAATCAAACAGGTAGGATGTGGGATTATAAATTCGATTCAGTGCTAGGAAGAAGGGACCCAGTAATAATAGATGTAGATGGTGATGGTAAGCCAACAGTTACTAGTAGAAGGGATGAATTAGGTATACCAAGTTTGCCAAGCTTGTTAAAGTGGAGGAAAGAAAGTATACAATTTGACATCAATGGAGATGGAATTCCTGATAGAACTCAATGGGTAAGAGCACAGGGAGATAAAACCGATGCATTTGTTACTTATCTAACACCTGAACAACAAAGATTACTTCAAGAAGGAAAGTATGATCAAATAAAATTAGATGGAAGAAACTTAATGACAGAGACAGGAATAGATGGAAGACAAAACGTGTATAGAAATGGATATGAAAAAATGAGAGCTTTATATGACAAAAATGGTGACGGCGTAATAAGTGGAGATGAACTGAAGAATGTATACATATGGCAAGATAAAAACGGTGATGGAAAAGTTCAAGAAGGTGAACTTAAAACAGCTGCTGAATGGGGTATAAAACAATTCGATACTAACAAAGAAACTTATACAAGAAAAGTAGGAGAGATAGTTAACTATAGGCAAGATTTAGCAGGTTATAGATATGATAGCTATTTTGGCGGATTTGGTGGGTTTGGATTCGGTGGGTTCGGATTTGGTGGGTTTGGATTCGGTGGATTTGGATTCGGTGGATTTGGATTCGGTGGATTTGGATTCGGTGGGTTTGGATTCGGTGGGTTTGGATTCGGATATCCCTTCTTTTAATTGGATTTTCTAAAAAATAAAGCTAGAAAACAAAGGGGGCTTCGCAAGAGCCCCCTGTTTTTTTCAAAGGAGTAAATGAATAATTGTAAAAAATTTTTCAAATGAAAAAATTTTTTGTTTATTTTTTAGCGATTGATTTTTTATTCTTTCTACCTGTTTTAATAAAGAAGAACATTATTGGTAGTGTAGATGCTTATCAACAGTTTTATCCTTATATTTTACATCTTTATGAAGGGTTGAAAAATTTTGAAATTCCTTTTTGGTGGCATTATACTTCGTTAGGCTATCCTTTTGTTAGTGTAGCACAAAGTGGAGCTCTTTATCCTCTAAATTATCTTTATCTTCTAATCCCGCCACCATTGGGATATAACGTAATTTTAATATTTCACTTTTTCTTACTTCAAATTTTTAGTTTTTTATACGTAAGGTATTTACTAAAGAAAGATGATTTGGCTTTTTTGGGAGCAGTATTATTTAGTTTTAATACTGCTAATCTTTGTAGAATTGACATTTACACATTTACGTGTTCAGCTCCATACTTTATCGCTTCATTATATACAATACATAAAGCAATTGATGATGAAAATATTTATAGAAAAAAGTTTTTTTACATGATTTTATTGGCTTTAATTTTGGGATTAGAGTTTCTAACTGGTTATCCTCAGATGTTTATATACAATATTCTATTTTTAGGATTTTATACGGTTTTAGGAGTAATTTTGAAGAAAGATTATAGAATTTTATTAATTTTTCTGGGGGTTTTGATTTTTGTTTTCCCTTTAATATTTGTTCAGTTGTTTGCAACTTTATCGGTGGTTGATCTGTCTTTGAGAGTTAAAATAAAGGATTTTTTTTATAATCAATTCAGTTATGCTCCTTCTTTACTTCTTACTTATTTGTTACCTTATATTTTTGGTGGGATAGGGAAAGCGGATTACTGGGGTCCTGATAAGGAATATATCGTATTCTTGAGAGAATTTATAAATTATACCTCTTTAATTGTCGTACCTACTACTATGGTAGCGGTTTACATGGTGTTTAAGTATAAGAAAAAAGAGTTTTATTACTTAATTTTGATAGGTATAATAAGTTTACTGCTAAGCTTAGGAAAATATTCCATTATAAGCTATTTATTATAT
>JBKBIY010000167.1:0-2234 GCA_046294045.1 bacterium
TTGGTAAAAGTAAATCTAAAAAAATCAGGAGAAATCAAATCTAAAGAGTTTGAAAAAATATTTGATAACAAAGGATTTGTAGCAAGAGGAAGAGGTATCAACTATACAGGATTTTCTCTTGATCCAAGATTTAAAAAAGATAGGAAAGCAGATCTTAGAAAATATATACTTGAAGATCAGAATTTTGATATAGAATTTCTTTTCTACCCAAACATCTCAGACGAGGATATAAAAAAGTTTCTCTGTGCTGTATGGTGTGCCTTTTATCTTGGAAATTTTGGGAGTAGAAGCAGAAGAGGATTTGGCTCAATAGTTGTGGAAGAAATTAGAGGAGACATTCCAACTGGATTTGAGTTGAAATTTAAACCAGATGGGAAAATACAAAACTGGCTAAAAGAGCAACTTGATTATATAAAAAGTTTGAGCTACTGGAATCCACGAGAGGATATTCCTTATATTTTTGAAAATTTGGAAATTTATGAGGTTCAAAATGCAAATATAGGGAATTTAGAGAAGTGGGTAAAGTCTATCCAACAAGGTAGAAATGGGAAATTTTTAGCAAATACGTGGGCTCTTAGCTCTATAAATAACCCAGAAAATCTATTAGATTTTATGGGATTCCTTCTTATGGCATTTAGAAGTTATTATCAACCTGATTACAATTTAGCAAAGCAAATCATTCAAAATCAGGGAACTCGAGAAAATCTACAAATTAAACGAGTGATTTTTGGATTGCCTCTTAATTTTTACTTTAGTTCTCTTAAAAGAAGTGGCATGGTTGTAGCAAAACAGGATAATCAAACCCGCCGCAGAGCCTCTCCTTTAATCTTTAAAATCATTCAATTTGGAAGTAATTTCCTTGGACTTATTTTAGTCTCTAAACCAAATTCACACCATAACTTTAAATTCTTGCCTGATAAAACAAGTATTAATCTTAAAGGAGTAAATTTAGATAAGCCCAACTGGCAGATTCTTGATGAGTTTATAAGTAGTTTAAAAAGTTCTAATTTAATAACAAAAATTTATCCTAAAGGAGGATAAAATATGAGGGGAATTAAAACTTTAAATCAAGAGAGAGCAAGTTTTGCACTGGAACAGCTAAGAGACAATAAATCAAATGACAAATACAAAATTACTGCTAAAAAACTTCCTTCATTAATTGTCTCAAACGGACTCATACCTACACTTGCCTATTTAAGAGCTAAAGATGATAGAAGGGATGTTTATTACACACTAAACATATGGCTAAAAAAGAAAAAGTTTATTAAAGAAAATGAGGATGCCCTTGAAAGTTTAGTAAATTCAGATTTTTCTAAACTTCGTCTTGCAACTATGGAGGTGCTTGAATTGGCTAACTGGCTAAAAAGAGCATCAGAAATTGAAACATAAAAAATGAAACATAAAAAACAAAAATTAAAAAATGATAAAAAATAAAAAATTACTGAACAAGTTTGAAAGAGAATTTATTCAAAACTCAAAACTATATATAGAAAAAAAATTAAAAATCTTTGAAAACCTCTTGAAATTTGCAAAGGAAATTAAAAAATTTCCGCCTCAAAACCTCTTTAGGGGAATTGAAATAGATATAAAGTACGCAAAAACTATAAATGGAATTAAAAGAACTAATTAAAAATAATACAGAATTATTTCACACTTTTATAAAAATTTCGATTATTCATAAAATTATTGCAGAAAGAGAAAGAGACTTGAAAATTTATTTAGGAGATGTTAGTTATGAGAAGTTTTGATGACTTAATTAATAAAATATACCGAAATGATCAAATTGATTTTAGAAAATGTGAAAATCTATCTCTTGCTCTTACCAAATTAATAAAAAAAGAAATAATTGAGCAAACACGAAAGAAAACAGATTTTTTAAAAGGGTTTAAATATTATAGGGTTCCCTTTAATAGAGCTTTAAATCTTTTAAACTCACAAAGCCTCTCTTTTAAAAAGCAGGGATATGAATTAATTTATTCCGAAAATCTTCAAACTCAATCCCGCCTTATAGTTGGGCTTGGCTCTGGGCATGTTCTTGAAACCTCTATAATCCTCCATCATCTCTATGGCATTCCCTATATCCCCGCAAGTGCTTTAAAAGGCGTCTTCAGAATGGTTAGTTTTTGGAAGATTGCTGAAAGTAAAAATATTTTAAATGATGAAAAGGAATTGGAAAATCTTCAAAAAGAATTCTATGGCGAATTATCTTCTAATAAAGAAATTTTGAAAAAAAG
>JBKBIY010000168.1:0-2213 GCA_046294045.1 bacterium
TTTAATTACCCTTGGTTATGTAGTATTTTTACAACTTCCTCAAAACTTTCAACTTTGTGAAATTCAATTTCCTAAATAATTTGTTTTAAATCTGGTTATTCCTCAATTATTTTATCTTTGCTAAAATTTGAATATACCTTTTTTATCATGAATTTTGAAGCTTCTAGTAAAAAAAGTTTAAATTTACTTTTAGAAATTGGCTCTATATTTGAATATAAGTTTAAATTTCCAATGAAAACAGATCTTTCAACAGGTAAAAGTAAGTAAGAAGAAATAATGGATACCGCAATGGATAAATCAACAGAATTAGAAAAAACTCTTAACGCTCCTATAACCGACATTATTATATCATACTTATATAAATCAAATTTCAAAAATCTTTCAATAATCGAAATTATAACCATAACTTTAATATTGTCTATCCCCCAGATTATCCTTTTAGGTTTTTCTGAATAAGATTTGTTTACCAAAGTTTGAATTTCTAAAGGAATTAATCTGCTACCTTCTGGCAAAAAAGCTAATACTGAACCTGCTTTTTTACCTACATTTTCAAACTGTAAATAATTATCTTCTTTTAATCCTTGCTCTGTCATTACAAAAACTCCCACTTCATCTGTGCTTCCATATCTATTTTTCATTACTCTTATTACCCTATAATCTTCTCGACTTTCAAAAACCAAAACAACATCTACCATATGTTCCAAAAATTTAGGACCTGCTATGTATCCACTCTTAGTTATATGTGCTAAAATAAAAAAAGTTTTTCCATACATTTTATAAAACTCTACTATCTTATCAATCGAATATTTTACTTGGGAAATAGAACCAGGAGGGGGAGAATTATTTTCTGGAGATAAACCCAAAGATTTAACCGCTTGTATCGAATCAATAAATATAAAATCAAAATCTTTCGATGTTTCTAAAATATTTTCAATAATAGTAGAATCAAATAAAAATAAGTTTTCAGGATAACTTTTAAACAATCTATCAAATCTTATTTTAACATTAGAGTAGTTTTCTTCTGCGCAAACATACAAAACTTTATTAGATAACGCTAAATTATAAGCTACCTGTAAAGACAAAGTGGATTTTCCTATTCCCGGACTTCCTGCTAACAAAATAAGAGTATTCTTGTAAATACCCCCTCCTAAGCATCTATTTAACTCGTATAAACCACTATCAAATATTTGATTAGTTGTAGAAGTAATTTGATCTATTCTTAAAGGTTTTTCTCCATTTTGAATTTTATCTTTTTTATCTTCATTTTTTTGAGTTTTAAATTGATTAAAAATAAAAGTATCCCAGTTTTGACAGTTTGGGCATCTACCTAACCAGTATTTAGATACGTATCCACATTCTGAGCAAACGTATTCCTGAACTTTTTTCATTAAATCTAACCTATTTTAATAACCTATTTCATTAAATTTAACCCATTGGTGTAGTAGAAGTGTAAATAAGAGGAGCTATAACAACCGATTTATATGGATTTTCACCTATTGAATAAGTTGTAACATATTGATTATCCTTAAGGGATAAATGTATAATTTTTCTTTCGAAGGCTAACATTGGGGGAAGTGTAATAGGCTCTTTTTTTTGTTGAACCATTTTCGCCGTCTTTAAAGCTAATTCTATTAACTGCTTCTTCCTTTTTTCTCTATAATTGTCACAATCTATTATAACATAATTTCTCTGATCCTTTGGTAAACTTTTGTTTATAACAAAATTTATGTAATTTTGAAGAGAATTTAAAGTATTACCATGTTTACCTATTATCATTCCTTTGTCTTTTCCTTCCACTTCTATTACATAATCCCCTGAGCTAACATTAACTTTTAATTCTACATCAGCTTCTAGCAAATTAACAATGTTTTTTACTATTTCAAGAGATTTCTTTACATATTCTGGTAATTCTTCTGTAGATTGGAAATTTATTAAATCCTGAGAATTTTTTATAATACTTTCCTCATTTGGTTTATTTTTAAATTTTACTCTTATAAATACTTGCCCGGTTTTTCTTTCTTTAAGAATATCGAGAATACTTGATGGTTTTTCAGAAACTTTTTCTATAATTATATCATCCAAGCTAACTTTAAGAGTTTCAAGAGCTTTATTAACTGCTTCTTCGTAAGTTTTTCCTGAAAATTCGTACATTTTTCATACCCCCTTGATAACGAAATTATAAAAATTGTAGATAAATTTATTTTGCTGCTGCT
>JBKBIY010000169.1:0-2206 GCA_046294045.1 bacterium
ATAAACGGATCTATAAATTTAATTAAACTTTCAATAAATTCCTTACTTTTATTTTGTAATTGAGGAATAACTCGGTAAAGATCATTAACATCTAAAGGATGTATAAAAAAAGCAAATGGGCCTTTCATAATACCAATTTTTCAGCTCTTTCCTTAATAGATTTCAACATAGTTTGAACATTCCTTTTTACCTTAAATCTAATAGTTGGCATAATTAAACTAGAAAAAACAGGAATGTTAACTTCAAAATCCAAATAAAGGGTTAACTTGGATTTATTTTTTTCAATTTGATCAACTTGCCAATAACCTTCGAATTTATCCGCATCCCCCTTAATTAACTTATAATCAACTTTATATTGCTCAGGATAATAAATATCAAGCTCTTCCCATTTAAATTCTATTCCGTCTATACTTGCCTCCCAAAATGTAACCTGCTTATTTCCCTCTTTACTTAAGATTTTTATGTTTTTAACATCAGGTATAAATTCAGGAAATTTTTCAACTTGGCTTGTAACTTGGTAAACTATCTCAACAGGAGCATTTATCTCTATCTCCTCCTTTATAACCACGATTCACCCCCATCCTTTTTTTATAAACTATATTTTATATTTCTTTTATCTAACTCCTTTAAAAAGTTACCAAAAAACACGCTTAAATCAGATTTTAACTTAACTTTAAAAACAATATTCTCATTATCCTTATGAATATCCATTTTTTCAACAGTAAATTGCAAATCATCAATTAATTCCCTTACAAAACTTAGTTCCTCCTGATCTTTTAGAAAAATCGTAATATCAAATTTCATATACCTTGCAAATATTCTATTTTCAACCATTCTTAAAATGTTTATAAGCAAAAAAGTAAACACAGAGGATAACAAAGCATAAGTAACCAATCCGGTACCTATAAGCATACCAATAGCAGCAGCAACCCACAAAGTAGCAGCAGTAGTTAACCCCATAACTTTTAACTCACTTCTTAAAATAACACCAGCACCCAAAAAACCTATCCCACTAACTATCTGAGCAGCAACCCGAGAATCATCAGTATTACTAAAACCATTACTCGATATAAAAGTAAAAATAGCACTACCTAAAACAACTAAAGTCACCGTCTTCAATCCCGCAGGTTTGTTATGTATCTCCCTCTCAAAACCTATTACAACCCCGCAACATATGGATATCAAAATAATATAGACAAAACTCAAAAGATCTTGGCTCATTAAAATATAAAATTTTCTATAATTTTTATAAACCCGTCAGATGTCCAACTAGCAGAACCCACCAAAACTCCATCCATCCCACTGTTATCCCTTATATCCTTTATAAAATCCTTATTAACACTTCCACCATATAATAAACATAAATTCTCAACTTTATATTCCTTTTTAAAAACTTCTCTTATAAAATTTTCAGCTTCCTGTAAATCTTTAATTCCCATAGGTACACCTGTACCTATCGCCCAAACAGGTTCATAAGCAACAATTAATCTATCAAAATTATTAACCCCCTTTAAACCCTTAGATATCTGATTGTATAAAGTTTGCTGGGTTCTACCAGAATTTCTCTCCTCAAGTTTCTCTCCTATGCAAAAAATAACATCCATCTCATTTTCAAGCAAAATTGAAACTTTCCTATTTATCAATTCGTCGTCTTCACCAAAAATATGCCTTCTTTCCGAATGCCCAACTATTGACCCTCTTACACCTAAAGTTTTTAACATCCTAACAGTTACTTCACCGGTATAAGCTCCTTTATCAACATGAGAAACATTTTGAGAAAACACCTCTAACAAAGAAAATTCTCTCAAAGAAAATTCTCTAAAAAACTCACAATTCAAAACACCTAAAAAACAATAAGGTAAAGCAACCGGTACCCTTATTTTACTCCTTAGTATTTTACTCCTTAGTATTTTACTCCTTAGTATTTTACTCCTTAGAAGGTCTTCTTTATCTTTAAGAAAAATATTAACATCCTTTAGCCATTGTAAAGCTATGCTATAATCATCAATTCCTGCTTTCCAATTAGAAGCTATAACCAAATTCCTAAACATAAAGATTAATAATTTTTTTAATTTTATCCGGTTGATATAGTGTACTTTTTACAGGTACATTACCCTTTAGGACACTTTCATTAAAAGTGGGCTTTTCTACTTTGTAAAATACACCAACGTAATACTCATAAACTGTGGAATTATATACAGCCCTA
>JBKBIY010000016.1:0-14852 GCA_046294045.1 bacterium
ATAAGATAATAGATTTTTTAGGTGATTTGTATACAACCAATATCCCTTATATAAAAGGGACTTTTTTTCTATGTAATCCCAATCATACTTTAAACAATAAAATAGCTAAAAAAATATACGGTATATTTCAAAACAAAACAAAGCTAAAGGAGGAAGGGTAAAATGCTAAAAACCCTTTTTGATATAGAAACTATTCTAAATCCTAGAAACATAGCAATCGTAGGTCTTTCAAGTAACCCAGAACATATAAGTTATTCTCTTATGGAAAACATAGTAGATAATGGTTATCATGGTGTAGTTTACCCAGTAAACCCTAAAATAAAAGCTGTAAAAGGGTTAAAATGTTATCCTAAAATAACCGATATTCCAGAAGGAGTGGATTTAGCAATAATAATTTTAAAACCAGAATCTGCAATAGAAGTACTTGAAGAAAGCGCTAAAAGAGGAATAAAAAATTTCATCATAATAGCTAGTGGTTTCGCTGAAAGCGGTTCATTCCAACAAGAAGAAAAAATAAGAGAATTAACTTACAAGTATCGTCTAACAGTTTTAGGTCCTAATTGCGTAGGTATAATAAATACTTATCAAAATCTTAATGCTTCATTTGCTACAAAAGGATTACCTAAAAAAGGTACTATTTCAATAATTTCACAAAGTGGAGGATTTTCAATTGGAATAGTAAAATACCTAACCAAATATAATTTAGGAATTAGTAAACTTATAAGTGTAGGTAACAAAGCTGTTTTACAAGAAAGTCATTTCATGGAATACCTTATAAACGACGATACTACAAGAATAATAGCAATGTATGTAGAAGACATAAAAGATTTTGAGGAATTTGAAGAGGTAGCTTACAAACTATTAGAAAAAAATAAGCCAATAGTAGTTTTTAAGGGAGGAGTAACTGAGGAAGGAGAAAAGGCTTCTGCTTCTCATACTGCAGCAATAACTAAAACAGCCGATTACTACAAAGCTCTCTTTAATAAAACAGGATGTATTTATGTAGAAAGAATACAAGAACTATACTTTGTTATATCTACTTTAGAAAAGAATCCGGATATACTGCGTGAAAGAGGAAAGAGAGTTTTAATAGTTAGTAATTGTGGAGGATGCGGAGTTATAAATACAGATTTCGCAATAAAACATGGTTTTGAAGTTAACCAAACTTCCGAAAATCTAAAGGAAGAACTAAGAAAAATTTTACCTCCAGCAGCAGCACTTGATAACCCTATAGACATAGTTGGAGACGCTGATCACCACAGATTAGAAAAAACCCTAGAATTACTTATTAAATTCAAAAACGAATATGATTACCTTATAATAAATATGGGGCAACAATCAACTATTAATATGGAAGAAGTAAGTAAAACAATTTATAATCTTTCTTTTACTATGCAAAAAGAAAATATAGTTGCCCTTTCCTGTATGTTCGCTCTAGATGTAACACAAAAAGAATACTCATTTTTACACCAATCAAATATACCCGTATTCGTTTACCCCGAAGACTTGACTTCCTCTTTGAAATATATTCATGATTATAGTAGCAGAAGAAAAAACATACTTTCAAGAAAAGCCAATTTTCAAATAGAAGATTTAGAAATAGATTGGCAAAAGATAAAAGAAATAATAAAAAATGACGAAAAAGTAAATAATTATTTAAGTCCTTTAGCAGTTATTCAAATTCTTAAATTGATAGGATTAAAAATTCCTAAAACTCAGGAATATGAAGCGGAAGAAAAAGAAATAGATTTCCCCGTTGTTCTTAAAACCGCTTCACCTTCAATACTTCATAAAACCGAATTTCAAGGAGTATATCTAAATATAAACAGCTATCAAGACTTACATGAAAAAGCTAATAAATTAAAAAATCTCTATCCTAGAGTAATAATCCAAAAAATGATACCAAATGATATAGAATTGATAGTAGGCGTAAGAGACAGAAAATTGTTTTTAATAGGTTTAGGGGGAATTATGGTTGAATTACTTAAAAAATTTGAAACGAGTTTACTACCTTTAGATGATTTTCAAATAGAAAATATGTTAAACAAATTAGGGATCTCAAAAATATTTGATAACTTTAGAAACAAAAAATATGATAAAAATCATTTTTTTGAAACTCTTTATAAAATAAGTGAGTTAATAATGAAAGTAGAGGAAATAGAAGAAATTGAGGTAAACCCGTTAATTATAAATCAAGAAGGCTCTTTTGTAGTAGATTGCCGTATAAAATGCAAAACATAAATAAATAAACAACCATGTTACCAATAAAAAAAAGAAAATCAATAGGGCAACATTTAATAGTTAATAAAGATTCTGGTAAATATGTTTTAATCATCCCCATTCTTCAAAAGCTAAAAAACTACACATTTAATCCTAATTTTAATCCTAATTTTAATCCTAATTTAATAAGACCCAATGAGATAGATTACATAAAAATTTTACAATTCAAATCTTGAGAAAAATACGAATAACCATGTTACCAATAAGAAAAAGAAAATCAATAGGGCAACATTTAATAATTAATAAAGATGTAATCCTCAAAATATGTGATATTATCATTGAAAATATTACTGAAGATTTCAAAGATTTTGTTCTTTTTGAGATAGGTTCTGGGGAAGGTACTTTAACAGTTCCTCTTCTTCAAAAACTTAAAAATCATCCCCTTAAACCTTGTTTAACAGTACTTAATGAAATAGATTACAGATATATAAAAAAGTTACAAATTAAACTTGCGGAAATGGGTTTATCTAAGCAATTTTCAATACAATTTCTTCAAGAAGATTTTCTCAAGGTTAATTTAACAAATTTTGATTCTAAGGTATATCTAGTAGGAAATATCCCTTTTTATATTACTGGAAAACTTTTTAGAAAAATAACGCAAAATTATGAAAAAATAATTCAAGTGGTTATAAACATACAACGGGAAGTAGCAGACAAAATTTCAAATCCGGACAATCCACTAGGTATAGGTCTTAGTCTTGGTTGGTACGTAGAAAAGAAACTTAGTCTAATTCCCTCTTTTTATAACCCTCAACCTAAAGTTTATTCACAAATAGTATTAATGAAAAACAAATATAACCCACTTTTTTCGGACAAATGGATGAACTTTGTTTATAAATTGTTTAGAAAAAGTAATAAAACAATAAAAAATCTTTTAACTACTTCCGAATTATCAAAATTATCTTTAAACGATTCATTACTAAATAAGCGTCCTTTGCAGTTAACCGTTCAAGAAATAGTAGAAATTTACAAAACACTTTATGGATCTTAAGCTCCAGAATTTTCAAAAATATCTTTATACTTATCTACCCTTTATAACTTTTACTAAACGACAACACTTGATAATAGAAGCCCTACTATACACAAAAAATCCCATAAAACTAATCCTAAATTTGCAAATTATACCTAATTTCATAACCTCTACATTTGAAGAATTAATTAAAAAATTAAAAATAATCATAAAGATTACTTATCTAAAATGTTTTTAATTTGAAAAATGTTTTTAGAAAAACTTTTCTTGGAAAATTACAAGATATTTTTAAAAAGGGAATTTTCGTTTAATAAAGGTTTAAATTTTATAGTAGGTTCTAATTCCAGTGGGAAAACAACAATTCTTGAGTCGATTTACTCGCTATTTACAGGAGAATTAGCAAGTAACCCAATAAACTATCATTACAACCATTCAAGATTAATACTAAACTTTAATTTTAACAATGTAAATAATGAATTAAAACTTCTTTTAAAAAGGAAAGAAGAGAGAATAGAAAAGCAATTTTATTTAAATGATAAGAAATTGGAAGCTATAAAAGAGCTAAGGTCCGCTTTTATCTCTCCTCTCTCTTTAAACGCAATAGATATATCTACCTTGTACCAGGGATCTCAAAATAAAAAAGATTTTATTGACAGATTTCTAAAAATAACTGATCAAGAATTTTCCTCGGTTTACTACGAACAAAAGAAAATACTAAAACAAAAAAGTAACCTCTTAAAGAAAAAAATCTTTGAAGATGTACTGGATACTTTTAATTTGAAAATAGCAGAATACTCTGCTTTGATATCATTAAAAAGAATAACTCTCTTAAATCAAATAAAAAATAATTTATCTGAATTTATAAGAAAAACATGGAATATACAGGATATAAAAATAAATTACAAACTTGGTACAAATCATTATTTAGGAGATGTAGAAGAGTTTTTGAAATCTCATTTACAATATGCTCTTAAGTATTTAAAAGAAAAATATCAAATTTCGCTTGAAGATAATAAAAAAAGAGAAATCGAAAATCAAAAAAATATTATAAATTCAAATAAAGATAATTTTGATTTCTTGGTATTAATTGAAAACAGATATTATCCTATAGGAAGTGTTTTATCTCAAAGTCAAATTAATATTTTTGTTTTGGTAGTATTTTTAAATCTTGTAAAAAAGATAAAACAGTTGTTCGGATATTATCCTGTCTTGCTACTAGACGAGCCTTTTGTTTTTTTAGACGATAACAACACAAATAAATCAATAAGAATACTTAACAATTACCCTCAGTCATTGATAACCTTAAACAAAGATATAAATTATTCTTGTTACAAGATATATCTATGAAAATTTATAAAACTTGGGTTTATAACAAGGGAAATACTGATAAAATGGATAAATAAATTAAAAAGAGCGTGCAATTTAGGAGGAAGGAATGCCTTGGAGAAATTTAAGAGAATTAGATGACCCTATAGTTAAGGAAGTATTGGAATTACTAGCTCCGATACAAGATCCAGATTTAGGACTGAGTATAGTAGATTTAGGTTTAATTTATGACATAAGGTACGATTTAGAAAAAAAATCAATGGATGTAGACGTTACCCTTACCACACCAGCTTGCCCTTGGGGAGATATAATGCTACAACAAATAGAAGAAAACTTAAGAAATTACAGAGATTTTAAAAACATTTCGGTAAATCTGGTATGGACTCCCGAATACGACCCAAGAATTATGGCAGAAGACTACATTAAAGAAATGATAGGACTTTACTAATGAAAAATTTCATATTTATAACCTTTGTTAGTATCATAATTACCACTTTTCTATCATTTGCTTCTTTTAAAGTAATCCCCGAAGGAATTCCAGAATTCATAATACCTAAAATGAAAAATTACAATTACTATTCGCTATCTTTAGCAGCTGGCAAATATACTTCGATAGTAGTTCATTCAGATACCGAAATTTATAAATCAGACATTCTTAAAAACAAAAAAATAGAAATAGGAATATTTCCAGATCTAAGATATATCTCTTCAAACTCAATAAACATTTATAAACTATTTTCGGGGATACCCGAAAAAGGTAAAACAAAAATGTTTGAAAGCAAATTTATAACCAACACCAATCCCGTAACCTGGGAAGCTTTACCTTTTGGAATTTATTTTTCTTTATCAAATAATCAAGATACGGTAATATACAATTCAAATGTAGATCACAAATTCATAAACATTTTTAAACACAAAGATAAAGATGAGTATTTGGTATTTTTTGATTTGAATTTTGATAGAAAATTTAGTGATTTGATAATTTTGTTAAATTATGTTTCTCCTTGTTCGGGTGGAGGAAGAGGAGAAAATCAAGGTAATACTCCATTTTAAATATTGTTTATTCCAGCTTCCCTTTCTATAATTGTTCGTAATTCTTGCGCGGTTATTTTTTTACTTGAATTGATGCTAACAAATTTTTGAAAAACGGTAAGAATTCCTCCTACCAACGGAGCTAAAAAAAGTAATATTAATCCCCCTACAAAGCATACGGCTAAAAAATCACCCAAAATATACTGGTAAGGGTAAGGTAAAGAACAGCAAGCTAAAAAAGAAAAAATCATTAATATAATAGCAAATAAAGATAATCCAATACCAATACCTATTCCAATTGGGAATCCTCCAGAAGAAGAGTTTATCCTTTGAACAAGAAGATCTAGTGAATCTTGATATATTTTTCTAAAATTTTGTTCATTAAGTTTATCCGGGTTTCTTAAAAAGAATTCCACTTGAGTGTTTATTATTCCATACTTTGAAAAATATCTTTGTATAACCCTCAATATACTTATGTATTTTTCTAAACTTTTCTTAGGATGGCTTAGAATTTGTGAAATATTTTTCTTAAAGTACTGTGATAAATATAGAAAATGCTCAACCTTACCGGTATTTAAAAGAGCTAAAAATTTTTTATAATCAGGATGAGATTCGTTAATATTCATTTTTAAAGAATTAAATTCCTCAATTGTTAACAAATCGTCAACCAAAGGAATAAAAACATTAAGTAAATCTTTATTAATTTTGAAATTTTCAAAAGAAGGTGGTAGAATATAATTTTTATCCACAAAGGCTAACAAGGTAAAAGCAAAACTACGAAAAGATTTTTCATCAAGATTCGGAGGAACAATAAATTTTTTTAAATTAATCAAAAAAGCTTCCATCTCCATATCAAAGTGTTTTTCTTTATAATAGTTGTATACATCTTCCAAAGAAGGAGATTTATTTTCAAGATAATTCTTGATTAATTCCAATATTTTCTTGTCTTCATACGAGAGGATATTTTTATTCTTTAGTTTTCTTAGAGTATTAATGATAGTATCTAGGTTAAATTTTTGGGAGTATAGATAAGGTGGAAGATAAGTGAATTTATAGCTTATGAAGAAATTAAGTGCAAGTTCATCATTTTTAGCCGTTTTGAATATTTCTTCTAACTTCTGTTTATCTTTTGGAGGTAAAATATTTACTAACTGATTTGATTTTAAAAATTTAACTCCATCCTTGAATTCTTCTTCATTTCTAAGGAAATTAAGAAGTAGTTCTTCTAAGCTTTTATACTCTTTATTTTTATAAGTTATTTTGAATTGTTCTTGTTGAGCTTCTAGGGATATTTCTTCTATTTGTTTTCCTTCAAGGAAATCTTTTAGTTGTTTATACGTCCATCGTTTATTTGGATTTGATATTACTAGATTTTTTATTATGGTCCTGTAAGGTTCCTTTATAGTAGAAGGTATTTCTATTCCTTGGGTTAATATTTTATAAGCTATTAGGTTTGGTTCTATATTTTCAAAAGGATTTCTTTTTGTTATCATTTCTATTAGAGTTATACCTAAGGCCCAGTAATCAGAGGAAGGGGTTATTATATTTGTAAATCTTTCTGGTGAAGCGTAAGCAGGAGTTAACTTAAAACTTGTTAATTTTATGTCCACTTCTTTAGGTTTATAACTTGCTATGTTATAATCAGTTATTGAAAAGATTAGTGGATTTAAGCTTTTTATTAATATATTTGAAGGTTTTATATCACAATGTACTATTTCATTACTATGAAGATAATTTAAAGCTTCATTCATTTGGTAAATAAATGTTCTTAAATGTTGTTCTTCTATATTTTGCTCCTTTATAAATTTAAGTAAATCTCCATAAGTACAATATTCCTCGACTACATAATAAGATTTTAGTTCTTCATCAAATCCGTAGTCTAATATTTTTGTTAAATACACTGGAAAATCTTTGATTTTTGATAATTCATGTATTTTTTTTATTGATTCCAGATTAAATGGTGTGTGAGGGTAAAATATTTTCAATACAGATTTATTAAAGTTTTCATCTTCAATAAGGTATACAATGCATTGATTATTTTTTCTTAAAGTTTGTAAAACTTTATAATTTCTCCATTTTTTTATATCCTGTTTAAAAGTTAATTCTATATAAGAAGGGGGAGATATGCTAATAGTTTTTTCGTCCGTTGTTTTATCTTGCTCAAACATAATTAAGGGTTATTTTTCCGTCTTGGATAAAGATAACTTTGTCAGAGATAGCAGCTATTTTTGTGTCGTGAGTAGCTATGATTATGGTTTTCCCTAATTTTTTGTTTATATTTTGAAATATTTCAAGGATGTTTTTGGAGTTTTTAGTATCCAGGTTACCTGTTGGTTCATCAGCTATTATTATATCTGGATCATTAGCCAGTGCTCTGGCTATAGAAATTCTTTGCATTTGCCCTCCAGAGAATTTATTAACTAAATCATTGTGTCTTTTTTCTTCTATTCCTACAATTTCAAGTAATTTTTTCGCTCTTAAATATATTTGCTCCTGGTTATATTGGTTTAGTAACAGCATAGGCAAAGCTACGTTTTCTATAGCTGTAAGAGATGGTATAAGATAATAATTCTGGAACACCAATCCCATTTTTTTTAATCTGTAATGCTGTATTTCATTGTCTGTTAATTCATTTATTGGTATATCTTCCCATAAGACGTTTCCAAGGGATGGTTTTTCCAAGCCTGAGATAATGAAAAGCAAAGTGGTTTTACCAGCTCCACTAGGACCCATCAAAATAATAAAATCACCTTCCATTATCTCCAAATTAACATTATTTAAAACCACTATTTTTTCCTGACCACTTTTATAAAATTTAGATACATTTTTTAAAATTATTTTCGCCCTTTTCATTATTATGATGTTAAACTAACGTTTAAAATACTTAATTTTTAACTCATTTTTAATTGCTTTTTTTAAAATATCAACATTTTCCTTTGTCTTAGCAGAGATAAAAAGAAAATTAGGGTATTTTTCTTTTACTTTAAGTAAGAAATTTTTATCAACTTTGTCTATTTTGTTAAAAACGGAAATAGATGGTATAGAAGCGGCTCCAACCTCATCTATTAATTTCTTTGTTTCTTGAATATGAGTTTCAAAGTTAGGATTAGAAATATCAAATATAAGAATAAGAAGATCACTATAGGAAAGTTCTTCAAAGGTAGCTTTAAAGGCTTCCATAAGTTCCTGAGGTAAGTCCCTAACAAATCCCACGGTATCCGTAACTAGAATTTTTAACTCTTTATCAATATAGCAAAGACCGGTTTTAGGGTCTAGAGTTGTAAATGGTTTCTCACTAATCATAACATCGGATTTAGTTAACAAATTAAATAAAGTTGACTTACCTGCATTGGTATATCCTACTATGGTGACAATAGGGTATCCTGAGTAGGTTCTACTTTTTCTTTGGATGTCTCTATTTTTTTGTATTTCTTTAAGTTTGTTTTTTATGTAGTTTATTCTTTTTAGTATTTTTCTTTTTTCCACTGTTAATTTTTTTTCTCCGGGTCCTCGAGTTCCTATTCCTCCTCCTAGGCGGGATAACATTCTTCCGTAGCCCACTGTTCTGGGTAAAAGATAATTTAGTTGAGCCAACTCAACCTGAAGTTTTCCTTCGATAGTTTTTGCCCTTTGAGCAAATATGTCAAGTATCAATGCTACTCTGTCTATTATTTTTAAATTTCCGAAGCTTTTTTCTAAATTTCTAAATTGTGTAGGTGTTAAATGATTTAAGAATACTATAAGGTTAGCTTCAAGGTGTTCAGCAAGTGTTTTTATTTCTTGTATCTTTCCTTTACCAATAAGAGTTGAAGGATTTACGTAGTTAGTTTTTTGAGTAACAACAAATTTTAATTCAACATTAAGAAAAGCAAGTAAATCTTTCAATTCTTCGAGGCTTTCCTCAAAGTAAGGGTTATTTTGTTTATTTTTTACAGCTACTATTATTGCTTTTTCTTTTATCAATTTTCCAGAAACAGATCTCTATATTTTTTATATACGATTACAATTATTTTACCTTTCCAGCAGAGGATTTTATTTTTTTCAGAAGTAACATAATTAGATATTCCTAAAGAAGAAAGAAAGGGGAATTGATAATTTCCGCTATACTTTAGTCCTTGAATTTCTACTTCAGAAAAATCACTTAAAGACAAGATAGAAACCCTAGCATTATTTGTTATGTTATTTATGCTTTGTCCTTCAGTTAAAGGAAAAATTGTTTCCTTTGATTCGATTATTATGGTTTTTAAACCTCTTTCGTTAACTTTGGTAACGGATTGTATATTAGCAAGAGTGTGATCTACTCTATTTCCGATAATACCGAAGCAGTATAAAGAGAAATCAGAGTAATTTGATAATATAAAGGAGATAGCTAAATCTATGTCACTCTGATCTTTATCTTTAGGGTATTTTATTATTTTTAATTTTGTTTTTAGGTTTTTTTGAAGGGAGTCGGTATCTCCAATAACTATATCGGGTATAACTTTGTTTTTAAGTGCTTTATTCGTTCCGCCGTTAACAGCTACTATAACATGCGGCTTCAGATAACTTCGTAGTTCACTAAGGTGATAAACTTTACCGTTAGCTATTAGGAAGATTTTCATGTATTAAATTTTAGTTATCATACTTTATTTTCAAAATTTTCAAACTATTTTTACTTTTCCTATTGTAACCAATCCTTTTAGTTTGAAAAGTATGTCGCGTTGAGATTTAATTATTTCATCTTTAGAGACCACGGCGGTATCCAGTTCTCTTTTTATTACTTTAGCTTGTA
The DNA here is from genome assembly GCA_046294045.1 of bacterium. Taxonomy (GTDB): domain Bacteria; phylum DRYD01; class DRYD01; order DRYD01; family DRYD01; genus DRYD01. The sequence goes on from JBKBIY010000016.1 coordinate 10,380, forward strand.
TTTGTGGCATTAGGGAAAGTATTTTATCTGCTATTTCTGGTGGGATACCTTTTAAAGCACTTACCCAATCGTTTTTATTTGTTAGTTTTAGAAGGTTTTCCATGTCAGGGGGTTTAAGAAGAGATATGTCTGTAAAATCTATTTTTTTATTTGATATTATTATTGAGGCTGTAGTGGAAGTACTTTTTTCAGGTGTTGGAGATAAATTTGAAGAAGGAATTGATTGTTGAGTTGTTGCATAACTAGTTTCACCGAATGTAGAAATATCTGTTTCTTCCAGTTCCTGCTTAATAAACTTAGCTACAGTTTCAACTATTCTATTATCAACTTGTCGGATATTTACCATATATTTACTTATTTCTGTCTGTAGTGAAGTGGGGAAAACAGAAAGTATTCTTTGTGATACTGCAGGAGGAAGTTGTGAAAGTATAAAAGCTATTGTTGAGCTACTTTCGTTTCTTAGCACCCAATACACCTTTTTAGGATTAAAAGCTGCGAGGAAGTCTAGAGGTTTGGAAGATTTGGAAACGGTAAAAGATGGCATTTCAGGAGAAACAGAGGAAATATTGGTACTTGAAGGTTTGCCCAGAAGTTTATCAAGGTTTTGCGAAAAAGATATGTTTTCCTCTTTTTTAGGTTCTTCGCTAGATACACTAGTAGAGGAAATTGTTTGTCTATTCTTTTGAAGGAATTCGTTAAGTACTTGCTGTTTTATATTTTCCGGTATATTTTTTACTTTGGGGAATTCGGCGTTTATAGCTCTTCTTTCTTCGGGGCTAAAACTCATTAGTATAGAGCTAGATATTTCGGGAGGTAAAGAGGTAAGGATTATTGCTGTTTTTTGACGTGGTGTAAGTTCATTTATTTCCATATATCTTTTCCTTTATTTGTTTTATTTTTTCCAAAACAGGATTGTCTTTTCTTGATTTTTTTTGATTATTTAGTTCTGGAGTATTTAGAATTTTTACATTTTCTATTTCAATGTTACAATTGCAGTCTTTTAGGGTTTTTTTTATATATTTAAGTATTTTTTCTTTGTTATGAGTTAGCAAGATAAAAGTATTGTAATCTAGAGTATTTAGAATTAAGGTTTTATTAGCAATTTTTTTTATTTTAGTGTTTTTGAAAAGCTTATTTTTTTTGAGAATAAAGACTGCCTTAAATAGTGGCGGATAGTTTCTACAAATTTGGTTTACAGCATTGTATATAGTTTCCACCTTTATATATTTTCTTAATTTTTTTTTGATTTTCCTTGTTTTCTTAATTTTAGGATTTTTTTAAATTCTTTTTTACCCACGTATTCTTTATAGAATTCGTCGTTAAAGTTTTTATCAAAAGGGTCTGGGAAAAATTTACTTATTCCGCTATATTTACACTTTATCCCATTTTGATAGCATTCAAGAATGTTAGAGCAAAATATCTCTCCTATCTGTGAAGGATAATAAGATCCTTTGTAGTCTATATGTTCTATCATGACGGTTACGTTTTTTTGTAAAATCTTGCAAAATAGTTGCTTTGGTTCTAAGGCTCTACGTTTTGCTTCAGATTTAGATGATAACTTTCTAGCTACCTCAAATTCTTCCATAGAAATAGTATTTAATTAACTTTACTTAAAACCCTTTTAAATAAGTTCAATCTTAAAATCTAGCCTTTCTCAATAATAAAAATGTAAAAAAAAAGTAAAAATTTTGAACAAATATTTAAGGATTTTTTAAAAAATTTGTGTAATAAAATAAGTAGGATAATTCATATAAAGGGGTGTAAAAATGGCAAAATTAAAAAAAAGAAGAGGATTAAGCATTTTAGAGTTAGCTTTCTCAGTTGCCATACTCGGTTTAATAATCATTTTCATTATAGGAATGTATTCAACTTTCTTTACAAGCGGTACCAAACTTAACGAAGAAAACATAGCAAACTTCTTAGCACTTTCTTACATTAATAGATATTCACTATATGCTAATAGAGAAGATGAAAACATAAGGCAAATAGTAAGGAATCTTGTAAACAACATAGCAGATGCAAATTACCAAGCAAACTTTGGATTATACACCTCCCAATTCGTTGGAAGAAGGATTTTCACAATACAAGTAGCAGGAAGACAAATCTATGGAGGAGATGTTTCTGATCAAATCCAAGTTATCGTAGGAGTATATTGGTTAGGAGAAAGAACTCAACAGCAAGGATCTATTATAAGAGGTTACGGAAGAACAGGTGTAATCTTAAGAAAAACTTTAAATGTGCCAAGATAGAGGTGATTTTATGAAAACAAAACTTTATAAAAAATTAAACAAATCGAAAGGGATGACGTTAATAGAGGTACTTTTTGCAACTGCTATATTCTCTTTTGTAGCCATTACACTTTTTGTACTTTTCAAATTAGGCCAAACTTACTGGGGAAGAGGAATGAGCTATAACCTAATACAAAACGATATGAAAAAAACTACTACTTTACTAGAAAGATATTTAAAACAAGCAGATTATGATAAGACCATAGTAACCAGCACAGCTCCCCAACGAGGAGCAATATTTACCGTAGTTCAAAATGAACAAGGACATTATGAATATATAGGTTTCGTAGCTACAAGTGACATAATACCCCCCGATGGAACGGGCTACTTATATTTCATATTTTTCGGATCATCTGAAAATCTTCTTAACTTTAGGTTAGAAAACGATATTAACGGTACCTCTAGAAATGACATAAACAACATACGAATAGATCAATCTTTAATGCAAGAAAAAATATTTTACTTTCGGATAATATAAGTTCTTTTGTAATAAATAGAGACGACATGTCAAAATCAATAAGGATAACGTTAAATTTTGTAAGGAAAACAATTGGGGAAAATACAATTCAAACAGTAGGTGCATCACTTTTTATAACACCACTTAACACATTCCAATGATTAAGAAAATATAAAGGTAAAAGTATTATTTTGTCAAAAACAAAAATTAATGAAATTAGCAGATGTTGGGTTTAGGTACAGGGCTCTTTTTCCAATACCCTTTGCTTTGGTTATTTTGATATTAGCCAACCCAACAGTAAACTCCTTAATTTATGGGAGCCTATTTATAATTGCTGGAGCAGCTTTAAGGGCAACCTGCTTAGGTTATTTGGGAGTAAAAAGCAGAGATGAAGTACCTAACATAGCTAATTTAATAACCGCAGGACCATATAGATTCACCCGTAACCCCGTATATATTGCAAATATCTTAATAGCTTTAGGTTTTACAATATTTGCTCTTGGAGGATATAACATAATTATTAACATTATTGCTTCGATCGTCGTTGTATTAGTTTACTTTTCTTTTTATAACTTTTTTGTTATTCCTGCAGAGGAAGAGTTTTTAACCCAAAAATTTGGTGAAGAATATATTGAATACAAAAATTCGGTCCCCCGATGGCTAATCAATTTCAAAAAAATCCCAACCAAGGGTAGATTTAGAATTTTACCCGTCTTAAGAACAGAATACTGGACCTGGCTAATTATAATTTCAATCTACTCAATTCTACTTATTAAAGGAAAAATTTTGAAAATTTGAAAATATAGAAATAAACTTAAAGGAAAGGGGGTATATTTTTGAAGTTATCTTATTTAGGGCATTCATCTTTTCTCGTAACCACAAAGAAAGGAACAAAAATAGTAATAGATCCTTATAATTTAAAGGTAAACAGAAAGTTTCCTTTTGTTTCCGCTGAAATAGTTCTAATATCCCATAATCATCCAGATCATAACGGTGCTCATTTGGTAAAAGACAATCCTAAAGTCCTAAGAAGAACCACCGATTACCTTTCCTCTTTTGAAATAAAAAGCTCAAATAATGAAATAATAGAATTTACAAGTATACCTTCTTTTCATGATAAATTTGAAGGGAAAAAATATGGTCCAAATACAATATGGGTTTTCTCTTGTGATGGTATAAAAATTGCACATTTAGGAGATTTAGGACATACCTTAAAAGAACAGCAAACAAAAGAAATGGGAATAATTGATGTTATGATTGCTCCCATAGGAGGTGGAGATTATACCCTTAATCCTAAAGAATTTTTAATAGTTATGGAACAAATAAAAGCTATGATAGCAATACCTGTACATTATAAAACCAAATATACACCTTGGATATCCTCTTCTCTGGAAGAACTCGAATTTCCAGGTAAAGAAGTTTTTAACACTTATGAAATAGAAATTAATTCCTTACCTTCCTTGCCTAAGGTTTTTATTTTCCCCGAAGAAGTGTGGGATAAAATACCAGAAGAAATTGACTAAATCTTTTTAATTAAATCATTGATTTTTAAATCATTGATTTTAAAAGGTGGTTAAAAAATATTTTTCTTTAGTTCAAAGGATAAAAGCCGATAATAAATTCATAAAAAAAGAGGGAATAACTTTAATAGATGATTTGGAATCATTTAGAACTTTTCTAAGTTTAGGTAGTTATAGGGATTTTGAAGTTTTAGCAGTTTTACTTAGT
>JBKBIY010000170.1:0-2158 GCA_046294045.1 bacterium
GGGAGTAAATGCTTTTTATTTAAAAAAGGGTAGAGATGAAGAAATTAATTCTCCTAAGATAGAAAATCTAAAAAATGAAACTGCGCTTAATCCAGGAGTTATGGCAGATATATTAAAGAAAATAATAAAGAAGTATCCTGCAGAAAAAATAGCAATATTTATAAAGAGTGAGGGGATGGGTTGGAAGCAAGTAATGGATGATGAAACAATAAAATATCCAGCTATGAAAATAGGAAGCCTAAGAAGGGCTCTAGAAAATGTATCATCAAGTATAGGAAAGAAGATAGATGTATTGGCATTTGATGCTAGTGCAATGGCAATGGCTGAGGTTGGATATGAATTAAAAGATGTTGTAAAATATATGATAGCTAGTGAAGAATATGTAGGAGCAAAGGGATTTAGTTACGATAAAATTTTTAATGATTGGCGAGTAGTTTCTAATAAGATTGAACCTAAGGAGTTTGCTAGAATGATTGTTGAAAAGGCAATAGGATTTGGTAATGAGAGGGTAGTTACCTTATCTGCAGTAGATCTGGAGAAGGCAGAGGATTTAGCAAACGCTATAAATTCTTTTGCAGATATCGTCTTAAGAAAGATTAAAGAAAAGAGCAAGGATGTAGAATTAATAAGAGAAAAAATAACAGTAACTCAAAAATTCACTGATAATCCTTCTGATTATCATAATTATAGAGATCTAATGCATTTTATGAAACAAATAAAGGAAGATGAGAAAATTGGTAAGGAAGTAAGGGAAAAGGCGGAAAATGTGATAAAAGTCTTAGAGAATTACGTGATAGCTAATTATAATACAAATAAATATGAAGGAGCTCATGGAGTAAGCATACAATTGCAGTACGATACACAAATCCCTTCTAATTATCAATTAGAAACATTGTTTGGTCAATATACTCTATGGGATGAAATGATTAATGAATTAAATAAGAAAGAAGAAGAAGAATTTTAAAAAAGAGAGGTGAAAAGAAATGGTGGGTAAAAGTGAAAAGATAATATCATCTGGGATAAATTATCAATTTAAAATAAATAACAGTTATAATGTAGAAGAAAAGGTAGAAGATGAAGGTAAGGAAAAAGAGTGGTTAATTATTCATTATGGTGCAGGTGATAATAGGTTAGCTAGCTTTATACTTTCTAATGTAGACAAATTAGAAAGAGTTGGCTCTGATGAAAATATACATATGGTTTCCATATTGGATGTTGGTTATCAAAAGATAAGAGGATTTGGGGAAGGAGAACCGATTATCGGGGGGCAAAAATTGTTTGAAGGAGCAAAAGTTTTTTATATAAAACAGGATAAGGATATTGGTGAAATAAATTCTCCTATAATAAAGGATTTGGGACAAGTAAATATGGCTAATCCAGTGTTTATGGCAAATATAATAAAAGAGGTAATAAAGAAGTATCCTGCAAAAAAAATAGCAATCTTTGTAGATGGTAGGGGATATGGGTGGCAAGGAGTAGTAGAAGACAATACTGCCAAAAAAGTTATGGAAATAAGAGAAGTAAGGGAAGCTTTAGAAGAGGTATCGAATAGTATAGGAAAAAAAATAGATGTGTTAGCATTTCAAGCTTCTTCAATGGCGATGGCTGAGGTTGGATATGAGCTGAAAGATGTCGTAAAATATATGATAGCTAGCCAAACAGATGGGGAAAGGTATGTGCCTAGTAGATGGCGATACGAAAGAGGTGAATATAACTATGAACTGGCTTTAAAGGATTTACAATCAGTGAGTGGAAAAGTTGAGCCAGAGGAATTTGCTAAAATAATAGTAGGAAGTGCAAAAGAAGGGACTATGTCTGCAGTAAATCTTGAAAAAGCAAGAGATTTAGTTGAAGCTATAAACTCTTTTGCAATAAGTGTTTTAAAAAGGATTAAATGGAATGATTCTATGGATGCAATGCTAATAAAAGAAAAAATATCAAGTGTTCAAACAACAACTTTTATTTACGATGATTATGATGATTTAAAACATTTTGTAAAAGTAATAATGGATTTAATGAAAGAAGATGAGAGAATGGTAAATAATAGTAATATTAGTAAAGTATTATCAAAGGTTACGAATGAACTAATGAATACTTTGAATAATGAGGAAAGAAAAAGAGTGCTACATAGTAATTATAGAGATTTAAAACATTTTAT
>JBKBIY010000171.1:0-2137 GCA_046294045.1 bacterium
AAAAATAAAGAAAAACTAAAGAAAAAAAATCCTACCGTAATAGGAATTGACGCAGGTACAGCTAGAGTAGGCTTTGCCATACTAACACTAAATAAAATCAAACCTAAATTAATCGAATATGGACTAATACCTATAAATGAAACACAACATAACTTAAGATTAAAAAAAATTTACGAATACATAAAAAAATTAATAAAAAAATATAAACCCCAAAGTGTAGTAACGGAAAGAATGTACTATTATTTAAATAGAAAGACTTCTTTTGAAGTTAGTCAAGCAATTGGAGTTATAAACTTAGCTTGTACCCAATTAAAAACTTCATTATCCTTCGTTAACCCTACACAAGTAAAAAAAATAATTACAAACAAAGGCAATGCAAATAAATCCGAAATCCAAGAGAAAATCATAAGCACTTTCAAACTAAAAGAAAAACCAATAGATGATGTAACTGATGCCATAGCCATAGCTTTTGCATACACAAAAATAAATAATCATAAATAAAATAAAAAACATGCTAAAATTCAACTTCATTGCTTGGATAATTTTTATTTACATCTTTACGCTAGCTTTATCCAAAATAAATCCCCCTTCCGTAACACCAACAACACCACCCTTAACACAAAAGGAAATAAGAAAACAAACTATAAAAGTAGTGGTTTTAGAAATCACAGGACCAATAACCCCAGCAACAAGCTGGTACATTAAAAATAGATTTGAAAAATATAACAAAAAAAACGATATAGATTTCATATTAATAACCATAGATAGTGAAGGTGGTTTACTTAGCTCAATGACCGAAATAATAAAAATTTTTTTCTCTTCAAATCACCCAATAATAACTTACGTCTATCCTAGAGGTAGCAGAGCTGCCTCCGCTGCAATGTTTATATTAATAGGAGGACACTTAGCCGTAATGAGTGAATCAACAAATACCGGAGCCTCCACCCCCTTAGTACAAGACCCTACACTACAAAATAAAGTAATACAAGATTTACTTGCTTTCACTAAAAACCTATGCCAAAAAAGAAATAAAAACTACGAAGCTGTAAAAGAAACTATTATAAACTCACTATCATATACTCAAAAAGAAGCTCTTGATAAAAACATTATAGATCTTGTTTGCATAGAACCAAACGAAATTTTTGATAAAATAAAAAATAAACCAATCTTAACAGATACATCAAACCAAATAACACTAATAGAATTCCAAAATATAGATTATATAAAAGATCCTCCAAACATTATTGAAAAGTTTTTTCTTTTTGTGGCCAATCCATCGATAGCATATTTTTTATTAACTTTAGGATTTTGGGCAATCATTATAGAACTTAATAATCCGGGTTCCCTAGTACCATTAATAGTAGGCATAATTTGCTTAACATTAGGGCTATTTGGATTAGGAATAATATCGGTAAATATTCTAGGAATAATATTAATAATCTTTTCTTTTGTTTTATTAATACTTGAGCTTAAATTTCAAACTTATGGAGTGCTTACATTTTTAGGATTACTAACCTTTTTAACAGGTTCGGTTATATTATTTAGAAATGTGAACCTTTACCATCCTTTACCCATGGGAGCTATAATTTTTTCCACTTTAACTATGTTAACAATATTCGGATTTATAATGTATACCATTATATCAATAAAAAAATTTCCTAAAACCGAGCAATTAGGTAAAATAGGAAAAATAGCTAAAATAGAAAAAGATAAATTAATAGTTAATGTTGAAGGTGTACTTTGGCAAGCTATCCCAGAAAACCCAAATCTAAATTTCCAGCTAAATGAAGAAGTGTACATAAAAAAAATGGAGAATTTGATATTAATTATAGATAAAATAGATAATAACACCAATGAGATTCGTAGGTAGAATAGAATACTTTGGAAGTCTTATTTACGATACAGAAAGAAGAGAATATATCCCCCTAGACCAAGATGGCACAAACATACTTCTTAACTTAAAACCAAATACAAATCCCGAAAATATCTATTACAAATATTTTTCGCAAAAATTTAGCTATCCTAATTTCAAAAGCTTTTTACAATTAATCCAATCAATAGAACTTATTGACGATAAATACAATCTTAATGTAAAGTTCTTAGAAAATGATGAGTTAGAATTTTTCATAAATAAAAG
>JBKBIY010000172.1:0-2130 GCA_046294045.1 bacterium
AAGAGGAAACTACCATAAAAATTCCCTTTATAACCTCTGATGTTACAGGAGCAAAACATATAAACTATACACTTACAAGAAAAGAATTTGAAGAAATGACTAAAGATCTTGTTGAAAGATTAAAAATTCCGGTAGAAGAAGCATTGAAAGCTGCTAATATAAGGATAAGCCAAATAGACGAGGTAATACTTGTAGGTGGATCCACTCGTATGCCCATGGTACAAGAAATGGCAAAAAAAATATTTGGTAAAGAACCTAGAAAAGACATAGATCCTGATGTAGTTGTGGCAATGGGAGCTGCTATTCAAGCTGGAATAATCGAAGGAAATGTAAAGGAAATGGTTTTATTAGACGTAACTTCGCTATCTTTGGGAATAGAAACAGCAGGCGGAGCATTCACAAAAATAATACCTAGAAACACGCAAATACCTGTTAAAAAAAGTAAAATATTTACTACTGTTCAAGATGGACAATCAGTAGTTGAGGTTCACGTACTTCAAGGTGAAAGAGAATTAGCAAAATACAATAAATCTTTAGCAAGATTTGATTTAGTAGGAATACCCCCAGCTCCTAAAGGAGTACCCAAAATAGAGGTGGTATTTGAAATAGATGCAGACGGAATACTTCATGTTAGTGCAGTAGATTTAGCTACTGGAAATAAACAAAAAGTAGTAATTCATTCGGTACTACATCTTGATAGGACTGAAGTAGAAAAAATGCTTGAAGAAGCCTCAAAGTATGCTCAAGTGGATAAAAAAGATTAGAGAAGAACAACAGATAATGTCTCAAGCTATGGTTGAACTTGAATCCGCTGAAAATCTTATAAAAAATCATGCAGAATACCTTGATATAAAAATGGTAGAAAAAGCTAAAAAAATTATGGAAACACTAAGAATGGCAATGGATTCTAAAAAATTCGATGAAATCAAAAAAATAACCGAAGAACTAAGAAACCTTAACTTTTCCTTAGGTACTGAATTATACCATGTAATGGAAAAACATATTAGCGAACAAAAGGAAAAAGCAGAAACTTCTTCTCAACAGGTTGCTACTAAAACCAAAGAAGCTTCTATCATTGAACAAATAAAAAAAGTAACCGATGAAGACATATTATCCTGGTTTAAAAAGAAAAAAGAAAACTAAGTTAAGAAAACTAGGATAAGAAAACTAGAACAAAAAGAAAGCTATGAGTAAAGATTATTATGAAATTTTAGGGGTAAGTAGAAATGCTACTGAAGAGGAAATAAAAGCGGCTTACAGAAGATTAGCTAAAATTTATCATCCTGATGTAGCTCAAAACAAACAAGAAGCGGAAAAAAAATTTAAAGAAATAAACGAAGCTTTTCAGGTACTTATCGATCCAGAAAAAAGAAAATTATACGATAAATACGGTACTATAGAAAATATCCCTACTTCCCCGAACTATTCCTCTTCAGCTGATATATTCGATATATTCTCTGATATATTTAATGATTTCATATTCAATACTGAAAGGAGATATAGGGAATATAACCCTCTTGAGGAATTATATAGACCCCAAAGAGGTAAGGATATAACTTTTAACCTTGAGATAACTCTTGAAGATTCTTATTTTGGAAAAAAACAAAAAATAAAGGTACCTTATAAAAAAGTTTGTCCAACTTGTTCAGGATTAGGATTCAAAAAGGAAGACTTAGTAAAGTGTGATAAGTGTAAAGGTAGTGGGCAAGTAACACATAAAACCAGATCAATCTGGGGTACAGTTGTTAGTACTTTCACATGCGACCAATGTAACGGTTGGGGATATATCCCTAAAAAAATATGTCAAACTTGCGATGGTAACAGATTCATACATGCCGAAAAAGAAATAGAAATAGAAATACCTAAAGGGGTGGAAAATGGGGATGTAATACTTATCTCTGGTGAAGGTAATGAAGGATTAAATGGTGGCAGAAATGGAGATCTTTACATAAAAATAACAATTAAGGAGCATCCTTTCTTAAAGAGAAAAAATGGAAATTTGATCTTGGAGTATCCTATAAGTTTTATTGAGGCTATTCTTGGAGCTTCTGTTAAAGTACCTCATATAAATGGATATCTTGAAGTGGATATACCACCAGGTACCCAACCGGAAGAGGAAATAATAATAAA
>JBKBIY010000173.1:0-2080 GCA_046294045.1 bacterium
TCTATCAGAGGTATTAAGATGAAACTCTTAAGCTCAAACTTATACCTATTTATACCCTACCTTTTACTAATTGCAGGATCATTTGTATCGCTATTTTTTTGGATTAGAAGAAAAGACAAAAATATCTCATTTGATATAACATCAATAGCACTGCTATTTTCAATAATCTTTACTCTATCCTATTCAAACATCGTGTCAAATTCAAACTATCACTTCTCACCATACATATTCAACAACATAGCAACTGCTTATCTTTTTACAATTGCAACAATGATATTCTTAAGCCAAAGAGAACTTATAGAAGAAGAGATAAAGTTTGGCGAATATATCCTCCTTTTTATTCTTTCTTTAATAGGAGGGTGAGTGGAAAATAGATTAAGAAGATTTTCCGGGTTAACAATAAATAGATGACTTGTAGATGGGGAGTATCGTTGCATAGGTATTTGTTTTGAGTATTGGTCAAGTTTTTCAAGAGCATTGGCTAAGTATATGGGATTACCGACTATTTGTGCGCCTGTCTTGTCTGCAAGATATTCTCTTGTTCTTGATACCGCCATTTGTATTAGAATTGCTATTATAGGGGTTATTATTATCAGTAATAAATCTGCTAAGATATTTCTATCGTTATCTCTACTTGTTGCAAATATTAGTGACCACCTAAAGATATCTACTATAATTGTTATAGTTGAAACTATTCCTGCAACAATTGTTGATATTAGAATGTCTCTGTTTTTTATATGAGCTAATTCATGTGCAGTTACTCCCATTAATTCTTCGTAATCTAAAAGATTTAGGATACCTTTTGTAAATGCTACTGCTGAGTTTTTGGGATCTCTTCCGGTTGCAAAGGCGTTTGGTTGCATTTCATCTATAATATAAACCCTTGGCATTGGTAAATTAGCTTTTTGAGCTAGCGATTTTACCATATTATATAACATTGGATTATCATTTTCTTTTATTTCTTTAGCTTTATACATACTAAGAACTATCTTATCTGAAAAAAAGTAACTAATAAAATTTATTCCTAAGCCTATTAATAGAGCTGTTACCATTCCAATTTCTCCTGCTAAAATTTTTCCTATGTACACTAAAATAAAAGTTAAGGTCATTAATAATAGTAAAGTTTTAAAATAGTACCACACGGTCTACACCCCCTCTAAAGATTAGTTTTTTATGTTTATTTTTTATTTCCTTTAATTAATTTTTAAGAGGAAAATTTTAATTTTTGGAAGGAGGTAGGGGAGATTTGTAGAAATAAAGTAAATGGGTTGGGGCTACTGAAGTGCAAACTGTGAACCCCGCCAGGTCCGGAAGGAAGCAACGGTAAGCAGATTTTGCACTGTCAGTATAACCCTAACCCATAAAGTTTTAGTCTCCAAAGGACTTATTTTATCTAATGGATCTAAAAAAGCTAGAAGCCATAGTAAAAATAGAACCAAATAATCCCAAGCATTGGTTTAATTTAGGAATAGCTTATTTACAAGAAAATAGAATAGATGCTGCACATAAATCTTTTGATGAATCAGTAAAAGTTAACCCTTATTTTGCTCCTTCGCAATTTTTTCTAGGTGTGCTTCTACTCTATGGTAGAGACTTTAAAAATGGTTCAAAGTATCTAGAAAAAGCTGTTACTATAGATGAAAATGTTTTTAATAAATTAAATAGTGATAGTGATATAAAAAATATTTTAGACTCTTTAATAAAAGCTAGTATAAAAGTCATTCAAGATCAGCTTGAGTTTCAACCTAATAATGTAGAATTGTTAACAACAATGGGAAAAATTTTGCTATACATTAATTCTTTTGAATCTTCTATAAACTATTTTAGAAAAGTAATTGAACTAAAACCTGATAATATGGATGCTTATGTATACTTAGGAATCGCATACGAAAACATTGGAAATTATGAGCAAGCTATTTTTTATCTAAAGAAAGCTACTGTAACTAATCCTTATTTAGCAGAAGCTTACTGGATACTGGCTAGGGTGTATCAAAAGATAGGTAATTACGGGATGGCTCTTAAAAACTATGAAAAAGCTGTAGAAATTTCACCATCTAATACAAGATACCTTAACTCACTT
>JBKBIY010000174.1:0-1975 GCA_046294045.1 bacterium
CAATGGCTACAATCGCGGGATATAAAGCTGTTATTCTCGCTGCCAATTATTCCATAAAAATGTTTCCTTTACTTATGACAGCAGCAGGTACGGTAACACCTGCTAAAATATTGGTTATAGGAGCTGGTGTAGCAGGATTACAAGCTATAGCAACTTCTAAACGCTTAGGAGCAAATGTTTACGCTTTTGATCCCCGACCAGCTACAAAAGAACAAATAAAAAGCGTAGGCGCTACACCAATAGAATTTTCTATCCCAGAAATCGAAGAAGAATCAGGATACGCTAAAGAAATATCACAAGAATTACTACAAAAAGAACAAGAAATTATACTACCTTATGTTTTAGATAGTGATATAATAATAACCAGTGCTGCGGTACCTGGAAAAAAAGCCCCCTTGCTTATCACACAAGAAATGGTAGATAAAATGAAAAATGGCAGCGTAATAGTAGATTTGGTAGCTAACAGCGGCGGAAATTGCCAATTAACTAAACCAGACCAAATAATCACCTACAACTCAAAAATAATTATAGGACTAACAAACCTACCTTCCCTTGTACCTCTTGACGCAAGTAAATTATATTCCAGAAACGTTTACAACCTTATCATACATTTAAGTAAAAACACCAACAAAATTACCCCAAATTTTGATGATGAAATAGATAAAAATATATTTGCAGTTTTTGAAGGAAAAGTGCTTAACCCTAGAATTAAACAGTTAATCGAAAAAACTTCTCAAGTGGAGGCAAAAAATGGAAATAATAATAGCTAAAATTTACATTTTTATTTTAGCTATAATGCTAGGATTTGAACTTATAAACAAGGTACCTAGTTTACTTCATACACCTTTAATGTCAGCTACCAATGCTATACATGGAATAGTTATAGTTGGAGCAATTTTCGTAGCCTTACATACGGATAACCTAGTTTTAAAAATCATTAGTTTTTTAGCGGTTTTTGTAGGTACTCTTAACGTAGCCGGTGGATACGCCGTAACCCACAGAATGCTACAAAAATTCAAAAAAAATAATCAAAAATAAGGAGAAATAACATGGAAATATTTAGAGAAGTGGGATATATTGTTAGCGCCTTTTTGTTTATAATGGGAATAAAATATATGGGTAATCCCTCTACCGCTATAAAAGGAAATATCATTTCACTTATAGGTATGGCAATAGCCATAATTTGTACTTTCTTTTATCCTAACATAATATTAAACAACATTTGGTTTGTTTTAGTAGCTATTGTACTTGGTTTGTTTATGGGTACTTACTTTGCACAGGTAGTAAAATTTACAGAAATGCCCCAAATGGTGTCATTTTTTAACGGTATGGGAGGATTAACTATTGCATTAATAGCAATAGTTGAATTTTCTAAAGCTTATATGGATAAATTTTTTGTCATTAGTGCTGGTTTTAGTGGAGTTATCGGAAGCATTTCGTTTGTAGGAAGTATGTTAGCTGCCGCTAAGTTATGGGGATTTTTTGAAGGATCTAAAAAATCTGTCTTTTTAAGAATTTTTAACGGAGTTACACTGATAGCTATTATTAGTGTTTATTTATTATTTATAAACCAGCCTAGTTATCATTTGTTAATACTTTTATTTGTTTTAGGAGGGATTTTGGGGTTTAGCGGAGTTTTTCCAATAGGCGGAGCAGATATGCCAGTAGTTATTGCTCTATTAAACGCTTTTACAGGATTAGCAGCTTCTATTGGTGGGTTCGCTTTAAATAACAATGCAATGATAGTATCAGGTACCTTGGTAGGAGCTTCAGGAACCATATTGACCTTCCTAATGGCAAAAGCTATGAATAGAAGCGTATTTAACATCATTCTTGGAGGATTCGGATCTCCCACAAAAGAAAGCTTAACAACATCAAAAGGAAATATACAAGAAATTACACCCGAAGATGCAGCAATATTACTTAGCTATTCTAAAAATGTCGTAATAGTACCTGGGTATGGGATGGCAGCGTC
>JBKBIY010000175.1:0-1952 GCA_046294045.1 bacterium
AATTTGGTTAATTTTTGATTTTATTATTTCAGAAAAGATGTCTTGTTCAAGTTTTTCAATTTCTTCAAATTCTTTTTTGTCAGCGCTAATTTGCCCAGAAAAGAAAGATTTTTTCATATCCATTAGTAACTTTATTTTATTTTTAATTTTAACATTGGGTATATGTTTTTCGCTATCACTTCTTAAAGTGATTTGTATTCCACCGATGTCCTCAACAAGGGAATCACCCTGACGAATTTTAAAAGAAAGATTAGGTAAAAGCGGCTTGGTATAAATATCCATATACCTTTCATCTGTTTCTACTATTAAAGATAACCAAAGCCTAAGTTCTCCTACCATTACTGCCCAATCTTTAACATCAACTCCATATAAGTTCTCAAGTATAATTTTCTGCTTTAAAGCAAAAAGATTCTCTTCTTTTTGTTCAATTTTTTTGGTTAATTCTGTATGAAGTTCAACAAGAATATTCATCATTCCAACTAGAAAAGAAGCTGATCCTACTGCGGGATCAACAATTCTCACCTTATCAAGATATTTCTTAATTACCCTAGCTTTGTCAATTTCAAAATTTTCAATTGATGAAGGATTAAAAACAAATTCTATCAAATCTGTTTTTGAAATAGATGTATGATTATAAAGATACTCAATAAGGGCTAATCTACACATAAAGTCAATTTCTGTTCTTGGAGTATAAAAGATACCGGAATCTCCTCTTTCCTCTTCAGCTATTAATGACTCATATACTTTCCCAAGCATCTCAGGATCTACAGCTACTTCCACATCTATAGGTAATGACTCATCAATTGTGAAATTGAAAATTTCAAGAAACCCTTTTTTATTGTCACCTGCATTTAAATCAGGTTCAAAAAGCCATTCAAATACATAATCCGGTACTTCACAAAATATCTCATCCAACTCATTTTTGCTAAACAAACCACCATTAAGAAAAGGCATTATATTAAAAGATTCTTTGATATCATCTGGTAAATTTTTGTCTATTAAGTACGATTTTCTATTAAAAGCACCAAAAAATAAACTTGAAAGCCAAGAAGAATAAAAAGTATTTTCCTTTTGTATGTTTTTAGCTACATACTCTTTATACTTCCTCCAAAGGTTTTTCAAATAATGTTTATCTTGCACATAATCTTTCCATTTAAGCCATCCTTTCCTTTGAAGGAAGTAAATAAATAAAATTCTAGAAAGTAATTGTAACGAGAAAAAGTGTTTCTTTTTAAATTCCTCTTCCTTCTTTAAAGATTTAATTAAAACTTCATTAAGAGCATATTTGAAAGATTTGAAAAAATCATCTGTAACTTTATCAATACTAAAAGCATTAATTATATCTTCAATTTTTTCAAATTTAAGTTCAGAAAGTGTTTTTATAAAGGTGTAATAGAATTTTCCTTTTTCAATAAAATAACTATATCTCTTATAATGACTAAAATCTCTTTTTGTCCCTTTATAGATTGAGTATACAAAGGAAAATCTAAAGTTTTTAGAGTTGTCATAGAAAATAAAGAATCCTGCATCAAATAAATAGCTTTTTAATATTATTTTTGCAAGCTCAAATTGTTTTTTCTTACCACTTTTCTCTGAAAGTTCTTTTAAAGTTTCTATAGTGAAAAAACCAAATGTTGTATCATCTTTTAGTTTAATTGTTCCGATTTGGCGAATATCTCCAAAATTATCTTTAAAATCCTTAAATTTGTAATCTGATTTAATTTCATTCAACTTAATTTCATTTAATTTAATTTCATTGTCTTTAAATTCGCTAGTAATTTCTCTAAAAATGAAGGAAAGTTTTTCAATGGAAAAATCTTCAATCAGTTCCCCAATTAGTTTAACTATTTTGTCTTTTTTATCTTGGTTTTCAGTTGTCATAGTCTTTCCTGTTTTCTATGGCAATTATTACGGTTTCTTTTAGATTTTCATAATGCTTAGTAGATTTTTCA
>JBKBIY010000176.1:0-1943 GCA_046294045.1 bacterium
GTAAAAAAAGGATCAAAAATTTTGGGGAGAATCTCCTCTGGAATGCCTCTTCCCGTATCTTTAATACCTATTTTTACATATGTCCTTTGATTTATAGAGTCTTCTACCTTGCTAAGAGAAATATAAATTTCCCCATCTCCCTCAATGGCATCCTTAGCGTTAACTAAAAAATTTAAACAAATAAATTTCCAAAAGGCAGAATCTCCATAAGTAAACAAATTTTTAAAATATCCCAGATCTAAATAAATTTTTACTCTCTCACCTAAGACAAATTGAAAGACCTCTAAATTCTCCTTAAAAAACTCTATTAAGTCGATTTTTTTATTTCTTAATTCTTTGTATTCTCTGGTATAATCAAGAAGAATACGATTAATGTCAATCCAAGAATATAAATTTTTTTCAATGCCATACAAAAGTTCATCCATTTTAGTAAGAGGAGAGGTTTTCAATTTCTGTAGATGGTCTAAAATAGTTTGTAAAAGGTTGTTGAAATCATGCACAAGCCCTCTTAAAAATTCAACAAAAGTTTGTGTTTTATGGAGCTTTTCAATTTTTTGGGATAGTTCTAAATATTCTGAAATATCTGAGGCAATGCAAACTACAACCTCTTCTCCATTCCAATCCCTTGTTAAAAAACCATTCCATAGAAAATTCTTTACCCTTCCATATTTATCTTCTATAGCAAAAATATTTCCCTCTTCTTTAACTTGTTGCGAAATTCTTTTATAATACATTTCCGCCTTTGGTTTATCATAATCCCAAATTAAGTCTTTTATAAATTTTTTATTGATAACTTCCTCTCTTTTATAACCAAGAAGTGCCTCAATCGTTCCGTTTACATAAAATATATTACCAGCCTTAATTAAAAATACTAAAACTGGTAAATTTTCAAAGATATCAAAAAGAAAACCTGAAAAGGGTCTATCTTTTTTAAGCTCTTCAAAATAGATTAAATAACCTTCCTCATCCAATTTTTTTATTTTTCCTATATAAATTCTACTTAGGTCCTCCTCTACGATTAGAGTTAACTCCTTTCCATAATAATATTTAAGTTTTGACAAGATATTTCTTTTTTCTAATTCCCTGATAAAGGGTTCTGCCTTAGAGTTTTTAAAAATAATCTGAGAATTTTTTTGATTATAAATCAAAAGGGGATATTCTATAAATTCTAAGGCTTTAAGAACTAACTCGTCCATATCCTTTTTATTTATTCGGAAAACCTCTAAAAAAATTATGCCTTAGATAAAATTTTTTGCAATAAAATACTATCAAATAAAATTAAAAAACCTATCATAAAAATAAGTAAGACTTTATAGGACATAAATTCTGCTAAAAAACCTGTAAAACTTTGTCCTAAGGGAGCCATACTTAAAAACGCCATAGAAAATAAGCTCATTATCTTTCCTCTATATTCTAATGGGGTACTTTCTTGTAAATAGGCATTCACTATTGGGTAAAAATTAGTGAAAGAAAGCCCTACTAAAAGGGCTCCAAAATAAAATACTTTAAAGTTATTTCCAAGAATAAAAGATAAAATACCTAAAGTCCAAAAAATATGGGCTAAATATAAATAATAAACTTTTCTTTTTGGCTCTTTAAGGAGGAAAACCAAAAGTGCTCCAAGAATAGCTCCTAAGCCTATTCCTGAGGAAAGATAAGCAAAATCTTTAGCCGACCTATGTAAAAATTTGTCAACAAGCATTGGTAATAATATTATAATAGAGGTAGCAAAAAAAGTAAAATTCGCTAAAAGAATTAAAACATAAATAATTTTCTTCTCATTTTTCAAAAATTGGAAAAAAATCACAATTTCCTTAAAAATACTAATTTTTCTGATGTTTTTTTCTTTTTTTGATATGGGATTGATAAAACTAAGGAAAAATAACATGGGCAAAAAACTTAAAGCATTTAGAAAAAAACAAAGCATAAGAGGATACTTAAGC
>JBKBIY010000177.1:0-1942 GCA_046294045.1 bacterium
CTTGAGGCTTCTCTGGCTCTCATGAAGTTAGGTACGAGTACTGCTGCAAGAATAGCTATAATTGCTATAACGATCATCAATTCAATTAATGTGAAACCCTTTCTCTTTCTCACTTCTTATCACCTCCTTCGATTATAAAGTGTAAAAAATTTTCCAAAATGTAACCTCTTTTTAACCAAAATTTTTTAAATTTTTTTTAAATTTTTCTTAAATTTTTACTGATTTTTATCAATAAAAATAGCACTAATTTTTACCAATAAAAATACATAAAATATGAAAAACAACAAAGGTATAGGGACAAAATTTTTATACCAAGGATTAAATTCAAGTGTAACACTGTTTTTTCCAGGAGGAACTATTATTCCTTGTACTATTCCATTAACTTTGAGAACAGGGACTTCTATTTTGTTCGTTTTGCATATCCAACCGTCATAGTAACTATTATTTATTACTAAAAAAACTGGCTTATTAGAGCTTAAAATTAACTCCACTTTATCCACTTTTTCAAAAAATGAAACTTCTTCTATATTGGGCTTATCAAACTCTATACTCTCTATACTTTGTCTTCCAAGAAATTCGTACTGTGGATATCTTAAATATTTTTTCAATTTTTCAAGTTCCTTCTTTTCTACAAAAGCCACTTGAGAAGGATTAAATTGACTCAATAAAACCATCTTTTTAAATTCAACAATATTTTCTACAGTTTTAATCTTTTCAACAGAAAAAATATTTTGCATACTGTTTAGATTGTGGTAAATTATTGGATTCTCTGAAACAAGATCATAAACTTTATTTTCCGTATTTTTCGTTATTGATAAAACTTTTTTGTTAGGGTATAAATATAAATCCACATTTTCTATTTTTATTTCTCTATAATACGAAAAAGGTTTTAATTCTATTTTTATTTTCTGTTCGTATGGTAAGAAAAGTGGTATTAAAAAGTCTATGGTACCTTTTTCCATCTTTAAATTACCTATGGTTTCAAGGTTTAAGTTAATTTTATACATGTCCTGCACGTTTATTTCTAAAAATTCCTTACTTTCATTTATCATTTTTCTTAATTTTTGATTGATATCCAAGGGAGGTACTTTAATTTTGCAATTCAATACAACTAAATCAGAATTATTAACATTAGAAAAATAAATTATAGTAGATTCTTTGTTTTGAGAAATTTGGTATTCTTTTAGCTTAGTTACTTGAAAATTCTCTTCTTTATATAGATTTTTACATATGTTTATGTAGGTAGATTGGCTTTCAGTTATGAAATTTACTCCAAAAATTGATAGCAAAAGATTATTTCTCGGTAAAGCTAAAGGATATATTGAACCTACATTTCCCGCCCAATCTATATTAAAAAGATAATAGTAATCTAAGTTTACAAACGGATCATAAATATTTAAAACTCTTTGCTTAGTTGTTATTGCAAAGAGATTAAAAGCTTCCTCACTATCTAACATCAAAAAATGTCTATCTAAATTATTTTTAGGAGCTAAGTTTTTAATCATTTTGTCATAGTCTTGCGAAATTTGAATATTCATATTGAAATAAGGATTTGAAAAAAATAAGAAAAATTTTTCTATTACTAGAAAAACCGCTAAAAATACCATTTTTCTTAAAATTTTGTCAGGAAAACAAAGTATCAAATAAGACAAAACAAAAAATATTCCCAAAAAATAAAAAGTTAATAATAAATCTTCTACCAAAACCGATACCAAATTCTCCAACTGTTTAGCAAATAAAAAATATAACACAAAAGGAAAAATAAACAATAGGTATGGTAAAAAATATAGTTTAAAAATGGTTTTCATTTTTGATTTTGAAAAATTTATGGTTCTAAGTATGTAATTTATACCAATTGAGGTAAGTACTGATAAAACAAAGTTAAACACAAACATATTTCTAGCGGGTACTCTTAACTCAGAATAACAAGGAATAAAATATA
>JBKBIY010000178.1:0-1940 GCA_046294045.1 bacterium
TAATTTCATTTAGAACTGAACCTCTACCTCAAAGTTAATAAAATTTATATTCCCAATATTTGTCTGTTGAGCTGTTTTTAAATTCACACCTTTTATTATTTCAGTACTTTTTTCTAACTCATCTAAATAAAGGGCCAAAAAATCCATATCTAAGCCCATGCCTTTGATATTAGCCTTTGTATGCTCTATTTTTAGATGAGTAAAAATTAACTTACCTGTATTAACTTTAGCTAAAAGGGTATATAAATTTTTTAAACTTCTACCTTGTTTAGCCTTCAAGGTAACTATTGTTTCAATTCTTTTTTTCAGCTCCTCCCTTTCTATCTCCATCTTTTTTACCTTTTGAGCAATAACTCTATATTTAGCTAAGGTTTCTTCTTTTTCTTTTTTAATTTTTTCTAAGGAGGAAATTTGTGAACTACTTTTAAAAAAATAAATTCCCATCCCTAATAATAGAAAACTCAATAAAAATACATACAATTTTAAAAAAATATACCTTTTTTCTTCTTTTATTTCTTCGGTTTTTCTTATAGGAAGAAGATTGAATTTAACAATCATATCTAAATGAATTCTTCCATGGCAGTAGCAACTGCCAAAACTCCTTTAGTATTTATTATCTTTAAATAATCTGGATCAATATTTTCGGAAATTTTAATTTTTTCTTCAATTCTTATTTCTTTAAACTCTACTTTTAAAAGGGAAGATAAGAGCTTATGAATACCAGGAATAAGGGCTCCACCACCAATTAAATAATAGACAGAAGGGTTAATATTAAATTTTCTCTGCACAAGATCAACAGATGTTTTAATCTCTTCACCCAATTGTTTAATATATTTTATATATATCTCCTTTACTTTTAAACCTTTATCATCTTCCGGAGGTTTATGTAAATATTTTTCAGCTATATCTGGGGTTAATTTTAATTGATTTATAATTTCATTTTTAATATGTTTAAAACCAAGTTTAAATAGTTCCCGAGTAAAAAAGGGCGTATCTTTATTAGTAAAATGTATTTTTACTTTTTCATTTCCCCAGTCAATAATGGCTTTTTCTTCAGGTCCATAGAGATATTCTATAAAATTGTGCAAAATAATAAAATCCGCATTAATGTTTACTATAGAATAATTTACCTCATGTAGTATGTCTTTTAGCCTATCCATATTATCTTTTTTTGCCACTAAAAAATAAACTTTAAAATTATCTTTTTCAGGAAAAATAAAATAGCTATAATAAACATCCTCTAACTTATAAGGAATCTCATTGTTAATTTCTTTTTCTATTTCTTGAAGGGCTTCAGGGTTTGGTAAAGAAAAATTTCCAAAAATAGTTAATTCATATGGAAGAGCATAAAAAATCATATTGCTAAGGGGTTGTAAGTTGTTAACTAAATTTTGAAAATTGCTTTTTAAAAGTGCTGTATCATTAATGATCTTATTTATAATAGTGTTTTCAAAGGTTTTGGCTTGTCCAAAACTTTGTAGCACAGGAATATCTTGATTATAAGATATTTCAGCTAACTTTATAGAATAGGAGCCTATATCAAGGCCTAAGTAATTATTTTTACGATTCCTTCTAAATTTTTTAAATAAATCCTTAATTAACTGCATCAAGATTTATTATAAAAACATTTTTAACTAAAGTCAATACTAATTTTTCATCCTTGGGAGATTTTATGTAAGGGTAATTCATAATTAGGGGTTGCTTCTGCGTGCCCAAGCTAAATGAGCGGGGGAGAGACCCTCTCCTACATGAAAACTTTATAATCGTAGGGGCAGTTACAAATTGCCCTTATTAGAGGTAATTCATAATTTGCACCTACAATAAAATAGTTTTCACTTGACTTTTTTTAAACTTAGTATACCTATTATAATTATATCTTACATTTGTAAGATTTTAAAAATCTCTTTATTTGCTTAGGCTAAAATTTTTAAAAGGGGGGG
>JBKBIY010000179.1:0-707 GCA_046294045.1 bacterium
CTTTTACTCCAAAATTTACTATTTCTTGCATATATTTGTATCTTACATCCATGAGTATTTTTGCAAGATTTTTGATACCTTCTTTTCTTAATCTTTCCTTTATGTGTTGTTTTAATGCTTTGATGTATTCTTTCTTTTTATCTTTCATATCGTCTCCATTCAATCTTTAAGTTTTTTAATTCTTTCTTCTTGCTCGTTTTTCTAACTATTATCAAATACTTAAAACCTCTTAAATAAAAATTATGCTCTATAGCCTTACTATGCCAAAAGGGTGTATTTGAAGATTGGTTGCGCCTTACCACACAAATTATGTCTATCGGTTCGAAATATCTTGTAAGTCGTTCAAAAATTTTAAAACCGACAGGTATAAAAGTTTTCTTTGCCCATTGATCCCCTATAAGCCAAGCTAAGACCTTCCCATCTTTTAAAACTCTGTAACATTCCTTCATAACTTTCTCAAGTTCATCATAAAACTTTTCATCACTTGCTGATATATTGCCAATATTGAGGGGATGTTCATTATACTTGATATTATCTCCATATGGAGAATCTATGAAAATTATATCAACAGAATTATCTTTAAGTGGTAAATTTCTCGCATCCGCTTGAATAATATCTGGTCTTGTAGGAACTATGTCAAAAGCTATTACTCTTCTCTTTTCTTCCTTACATACATCAATCGTGGTTCCAGAGCCAGCCATGGGGTC
>JBKBIY010000179.1:717-1933 GCA_046294045.1 bacterium
TGTAAATTAAGTTGTAAATTATAAAGGCAGGGGTGACCCCTGGGTATTTGTTATTACCCTTGGGAGTATCACCATAGCTTTGAGTAGGAAAGTCCCATAATGTTGTTGAAAAAATTTGGGGTCTAAAAACTTCCGACACTGCAAGATTAGATTTGTCATTTAGTGAAAGAGCTTTACTATCTAAGATATTGCATAGAACTTTTACACCCTTTTCAGATAAGATATCCCTCCAAGATATTTTGAGTTTTTTAAAAATAGTACTTGCTTTTTCTATTTTCTTTAACTCTCCTATAGATTTAACCTTTACATAATATGGATATTTACCATTAAAAAGTGGAAGAGATTTATCGTACTGCCCTTCAGTAACGGATATAAATGGCCCATAAAGCGTATCAGTATCAAGATTGTATAAAAATATATAGTCGTTTTTTTTAATTGCAAAAACTTTATGTCCATAAATTCTGTTTGTTGCAAAAATCAAGCTTTCAAGCATTTCTCTTTCGCTCTTAACAGTACAAGCAAATATAAAGCCTTTACTCATTGCCCGGTCTATATACATCTTTGTTTATCTCTTCAATGATTTTCTGCACTACTTTATATAATTTGGGAATTTTTTCTTTAATAACCTTCCATATAATTTCATAATCAACTCCAAAATATTCATGGATTATCTTATTTCTCAAGCTTACAATACTTTTCCATTCTATTTCCGAGTATCTTTTTCTCACATCTACAGGAATCTTTTTACTCGCCTCCCCTATCATCTCCAAACTTCTTACAAATGCTCTTTTAAACTTCTCATTTTCTACAAAATCCTCAAAAGTAATATTTCACATTCCAAGCTCCTTAGTTTTGAACAAGTGTTTCCTTCAAACCATTCTCTAAAAAAAATAAAACCCCTACTGAACTTTCTTTCCAAACAGAATAATTTATAAAATTTATTAAATTGATGCTATTAAGGAATTGTTTTCGTAGTTGAAGATTACAGTTTTTATAGAGAAAAGAATTAATAGAAGCTGGAATATATCATTTTTTTTGTTGCTTCGGGATCTAATATATTCCTTTTCCATGCTTTTTGACAAAAGATACTCACATTCTATCTTAATGTCCAAAAGATAATCTTTGAATTCCCTCATAGTTAAATGGTCTCATTTAAAATTATTTTACTATATAATGAAGGTGAACAAATCTGGCTTTTCATAAAAATCCACAAGGA
>JBKBIY010000017.1:0-14833 GCA_046294045.1 bacterium
TAATTACCTTGATTTTTCTAGTTTTGTAAAAATAGACGAAAATTTAATAAAAAGTATTCTAACCGAAGGTATTCTGAAAAAAATACAAGATTTTTCATTACTTGACATTGAGATACTTACGGGAAGAACACATCAAATAAGGGTACATCTTTCCTCTTTGAAACACCCTGTAGTTGGTGATACAAAATACGGAAGCTCGATACATTTACCTTTCTTTTTGCTTCATTCGTATTACACGGCTTTCACTTTGGATCAAAAAAAATATGAATTCAAGTGTTTTCCGGATTGGCTTCCTGACGAACTAAAATTAATTTTTAATTGAATTATTTTTATAGACTAAAGAGGTTTTTGTGGTTTTTTATTAAATTCTATCAAAGTGGTAGGTATTTGGGGAGCAGGTAACCAGGGTTTTGCCCTTTACTCATACCTTTACTCTAAAGGTATTTATCCTCTTTGCTATACCAGAAATAGAGATAATTTGCGTATAAAAGAAATTCGCTCACTGGATAAAGTGGAAGGTTTTTACAAATTTAATGTCACTAACAATTTAAACGATTTGTTAGAAAACGAAATAATTTTTATTACCACTATAACTACTGCCTATGAAGAGGTAGCACAAAAAATTTGTCAGTACGCATCAAATTTCGATTTCTCTAAAAAAATTTTTGTTTTATTTTCTGGTAAACTTGGTGGGGTACTGGTTTTTAATGAAATATTGAAAAAAAATTGTATTCACACCAATATTATTGAAACTGATGCGATATTTGCTTGTAGAAAAGTTGATTCATCTTCGGTTTGGATAAGAGGAATAAAACGATGGAATCTTCTTATAAGTAACAAAGATTGGTATAAATCCGAAAAAAATCTTGAAATTTATGGAAAAATAAAGGAAATTTTTAGTGATATAAATTTAGAAGTAGCTGATAATTTCATTCAAAGAGGATTAACCGATTTTGGAGCCATGGCTCACGCCGTCATATCTCTAATAAACCTTGCAAACATAGATAATAAAAAAGATCTACTATTTTACATAGATGGAATCACAGAAAATACCGTAATTTTAATACAAAAAGTTTATGAAGAATTTAATAAAGTTGCTCAATTTTTTAACACCGAAATAATACATCCTACTGAACTACTTGATAGATATTACGGAACAGTTAAGGACAATCTCCTTCTATCTATAAAAAATGTACCCAATTATAAGTACACCAAAATGCCCGATAACATTAATAACAGATTCCTTTATGAAGACGTTTTTAATACCATGTATCCTTTAAGTTTAATAGCTAAAGAGGTAGGGATTAATATTATTTTGGTACCTAGCATTGTTAACATTATTTCTTTTGTCCTTAATCTTGATTTATCCAGGGGTAGAACCCTAGAAAAAATGGGGCTTAGTAAAGATGTTCTTTTTAAAATTAAAAATGAGGGATTAATAAGCGGAGCTAGGGGGTAAAAAATGAAAAAAGTGCTGGTAGCAAACAGAGGAGAAATTGCAATTAGAATTATCAGAACTCTAAAAGAAATGAATATAAAAAGTGTTGCTATTTATTCAGAAGTTGATAAAGATAGTCTTCATGTTAAATTTGCTGATCAAGCGGTTTGTGTGGGTAAAGACGAAGTATCCACAAGTTACCTTAATATTCCTAATATAATCTCTGCTGCTATTTTAAACGATTGTGACGCAATACATCCGGGGTACGGTTTTCTTTCTGAAAATTATAAATTTTCTCAGATATGCAGATCTCATGGTTTAATATTTATAGGTCCCAGTTCAGAGAACATAAGAGATATGGGGGATAAAGTTAGGGCAAAGGAGATTGCACAAAGTTTAGGAGTACCGTTGGTACCATCTACCGGGGTTATAAAAGACTTAAAGCAGGTTTATAAATTCATAGAAGAGAATGGTTTACCGGTGATAATAAAAGCTGCGGGTGGTGGCGGCGGCAGAGGAATGAGAATCATTGAAAATTTGTCCGAAGCGGAAAAAAAAATAACCCAAGCTTCACTTGAAGCTAAAAACTTCTTCTCTAACCCCGATGTATACATAGAAAAATTGATTTCTAAACCTAAACATATAGAAGTCCAAATAATTGGTGACAATAAACAAGCTTACCATCTTTTTGAAAGAGATTGTACTACGCAAAGGAGACACCAAAAAATTGTAGAAGAAGCTCCATCTTTATTACCTCAAAAAATAAGAGAAAAAATAATTAACGATGCTCTAAAAATAGCAAATTTTATAAAATATACAAGTGCTGGTACTATTGAATTTCTATACGAACCTTCAACAAATAATTACTATTTCATTGAAATGAATACCCGTATTCAAGTTGAGCATCCTGCTACGGAAATGATAACTAATACTGACATTGTAAAACTTCAAATCTTAGCAGCTATGGGGGAAGACGTATCGTCTTTTATACCTTCTTCTTATGACGGCTACTCCGTTGAATTGAGAATATATTCAGAAGATTCTTACCGATTTACTCCTTCAACAGGTACCATAAGTAAAGTTTATTTTCCTTCTTTTAGAGATGTAAGGGTTGACACTGCTGTTTACAATGGTTATAACATAACTCAGTTTTATGATAATATGATTGCTAAACTTATAGTTAAAGGTAAGGATAGGTATGAAGCAATAAAACGAGCAGATATTTACTTAAAAGAAATTATAATTGAAGGTGTTAATACTAACGTCCAATTACTTAGTAACATCCTAAACGATCCTGATTACATTGATTACATGTATCATACAAGAAGTGTTGATGAATTAGTAGAAAACAGAAATGTAGAGGTAAAAGTATAGGGGAATTTTATATTGAGATTTTTTAAGCATAAGAGGACTCTTAGAGTGAAATAGAGAATAATAAAAATTGTGGTGGAAGGGGGTAAAAAATGAATAAAGTAACAGTTGGAGTTTTAGGGTTACAAGGAGATTTTTTGGAACACTTACATATTCTCTCAGCTCTTAATGTTAACACCAAGATTGTAAGATATCCCGAAGAACTTGAAGATATTCAGGGGTTGATAATACCTGGTGGAGAAAGTACCACTATGGATAAGTTACTGGATGATGAATTTAGAGCAAGCATAGTAGATTTTGCAAAGAAAGGAAATCCTATTTTTGGTACTTGTGCGGGTGCTATAATACTAGCAAAAAAAATTATAGATGGAGTGGAATGGCAAAAACCTCTATCCTTAATTGATGTTGAAATAAAAAGAAATGCTTACGGCAGGCAAAGAGACAGTTTTGACGCTGTTATAAATATTCCTTCTTTAGGTACATTTATAAGGGCTGTTTTTATAAGAGCTCCAGAAATAGTTAATTTAGGCCCTAAAGTTAAAGAACTTGCTAACTTTGAGGAACTACCAGTTTTGGTTCAAGAAGATAATATTTTAATATCTACTTTCCATCCGGAATTATCATCTAATCCAGCTATACATCGCTATTTCCTTTCATTAATAACAAAAAATTAATAAAAAGGGGGTAAAATATGAGTAGGGAAGAAATATATCAAAAAGTAGTGGAAATAGTATCACAAAAACTTCAAGTACATCAAAACGAAGTTAAAGAAGACTCTTCTTTTGTAGATGATTTCGGTGCAGATTCTCTTGATCTAGTGGAATTAATAATGAAAATGGAAGAAGAATTTGGTATAGAAATAAGCGATGAAGAAAGCCAAAAAATATTAACCGTTAAAGATGCCGTAAACTTTATTGAAAGTAAGTTAACTAAAGTATAAGTGATCATTACTAAAGTATAGGTGATTATTAAAATGTGGTTTTTTGGAAAAAAAAAGGAGGAAAAGAAAACTGAAAAAGAACAACCTATAAAAAAAGAAGATCCCTCAGTATTTAGACAATATGCTAGAATAAACAGAGATATAAGAATAATATCACCAGACATACCAGGATACAAAGCTGTAACCCGTGATATAAGTTTAGGTGGTTGCAAGATTTTTGCTTCCAAACCAATTCAAAAAGGAAAAATTATAAAAATAGGGCTTGAATTAGAAATATCTAATGTCCCACTTGAATTAAACGCAGAAGTCGTATGGGTAAAAGAAATCGAACCAAACAAAAAATACGAAATGGGCTTGAAATTTATATATAACAACCCAGAACAACAACAAAAAATAGAAAAATATATCCTCTATATACTTGAAACCCAATCAAATTGGTACAAACAAATAGAATAAATTTAAAATGAAAAGTAAGTAAGGAGTAGTTATGTTTTTTTGGAACATTCAAACTAACAAACAAAAGTATTTAAATAAAATTATTGAAAGTAGAATTGAATTTCTTGAAAACTACAAACAAAAAATACCAGAAATATTTGAAAAATTTAAGGAATATATTGTTATTCCCTATGGTACACCTGACTGGTTAACAAGAAATTACCCCATCATTATTCTTAAAGATCCAACGAAACTAAGAGAAATTGTAACCTTTATAAAAGAGGAATTAAAATTTAACTATCTTAACTATATTACCGCTGTCGATTATTATTTACATAACGTTTTTCATGTGATTTATGAATTTACAAAAATACCTTTGAAAGGTGAAGAATTAGCTGTTGAATCCCAAGAAATTGAAATTGACAAAGATTTAAAAACAAATGTTAACTTTACTTATCGTCTAAGATTAGTAGTTCCCTTAGATAGAGACAAGCCAGAAACGGATAGTATAGAGGATATTTACAGAACTGCTGATTGGCATGAAAGAGAAACTTACGATTTCTTTGGAATAATATTTAAAGGAAGAACGAATCCGCTGGAAAGAATCTTAATGCCTAACGAATGGGAAGGATTCCCACTTAGAAAAGATTTCTTTCATGAAAGAATCATTCCTCATCCCTTTATCGAAGCTTATTACGTTGTTAAAAAAGTAAAGGAGTTAAAAAGTGAAAACGGTAATTAAAAAAACTTTTGGAGTTATTTGTTTTTTGTTATTAGTTTTTATAAGTTTTATTTCTAAAATTTATGGGAGTAATGCGTTAATACCTGCTGAAGAAATAATTGATAGAATGTCATTAAGCATATATGGATTAGAGTCATATTCTTGCAATGTAAAAATTAATATTAACATTGTTGATTACGGATTGAATTTTAATTTTAAAGGTAGTGTATATTTTAAAGAGCCTAATAAATTAGCTTTAAAGCTTGATGATTTGCCTAAAGATATACAGGATAAGTATAAATTGTCTTTTACTCAAACTGCTGTACCGGGGATGGCTTCTAAAACCTACAAAGAAAAATATAAAGCTAAACTCGTAGGATTAAGAAAATTTAGTAACAATAGAAATGTTTATGTGCTATATATGGAACCTTACAAACAAGGTAGTGTTAAAAACGTTATAATGTTCGTAGATTCTGAATATTACACAATTCCAAAATCTATTATTTTTTACAGGGATGGCGGAAAAATAATAATAGATCAGGTGTATACAAAAGTTGGAAATTACTATTTACCAGCAAAACAAGATGTCCTATTTGATTTCCCTAAAATAAGATCAAATGTAACTTCTGAATTTTATGAATATAAATTAAACATTGATATTGATGATAGTGTGTTTTCTAAATAGTAAAGGTTTATAAACAGTTTATACGGAAAAAAATGAAAGCTATTGCTAAAATAAACAATTATAAAGGATTGGATTTACTAGATATAGAAGAACCTAGGGATATAGGTGATAATGAAGTTTTGGTAGAAGTTGATTATGTATCAATTTGTGGTACAGATTTACATATATATAATTGGGACGGTTGGGCTGAAAAAAGAATTAAGTTGCCGAGAATACTTGGTCATGAAGGTACAGGAGTTGTAATAGAGGTCGGTAAGAATGTAAAATTAACTCCTGGGCAGAGGATATCTTTTGAAAGCCATATCCCATGCTTTAATTGTTATCAATGCAAAACTTCTAGAAGTCATATATGTGTAAATTTAAAATTGTTAGGTGTTGATGTGGATGGGCTTTTTAGGAAGTATGTTGTTATACCTGATTACATTGCTATACCGAATGATTTGGAGCCCGAGGAAGCTGCTATTCTTGAGCCCTTAGGTAATGCTTTTCATTGTTTACAAAAAGTTGATATAAAAGGAAAATATGTTGGTATTTTAGGTGATGGACCTATTGCTCTTTTCCTTTTTTATTACGCTCAAAAATTTGGAGCTTCTAAAATATTCCTCGTAGGTGCTAGTGAATATAGATTAAACTTTGCTAAACAAATAAACCAACAAAATCATCAAACGCTTAATTTTTACCAAGATAAAGTACTCGATGTAATAAGTAAGGAAACCAAAGGAAGAATGCTGGATGTGGTTTTTGAAATGGCAGGATCAATTGATACTGTAAATCTAGGAATGGAAATATTAACAATGGGCGGAAAATTCGTAGCTTTCGGAATACTACCCGATAGCATACCTTTCAATTACAATTCTCTAATCTTTAAATCTATAGATATCATCTCTATTAACGGGAGAATTTTATTTGATAGTTGGTACATTATGATGGACACCATCAAAAAAGGAGAGTTAAAAAAATTTATAACATATGTTGTGGATTTTGAAAATTATCAAGAAGCTTTTAATTTGTTATTGAATAAAAAAGCTGTAAAGGTGGTAATAAAAGTATAAAAATGGATGGTTTTTTTTTACAAAGTTTGATTGCTTTTATCGTTCTTTTTGTAATGATAGAAAATTTTTTGTTCGTAAGATTTTGTGCGTCTAATAAAATCTTTTTACCGATTGCTTTTAAAATTTTAACACTTATGGGGTTTTTGTTATCTTTGAAAATGTTGGATTCGGGTTGGATTTTTGCTTCTTTTTTATTTCTTAACTTAGCTGTTACGTTGTTAGCTGTTTTTGTTTACCAGCCTGAGTATAGGTTTTTCTTTATTAAGTATAAAAATTTGGATTTTAACGATGCAAATTTAATTAAGAAGTTGTTTGGAATAAATGAAAATTTATATGTTTCTACGAGATTTTTGGATGAATTAGTTGAAGCTGTTTATAATCTTGTGGATAAAAAAATAGGTGCTTTGATTGTAATAGAAAGAAAAATTTCTTTGGATTATTATATAAATAACGGTTATTCTCTTAGTTCTGATGTTAGTAGTGTTATATTGGAGAGTATTTTTAATAAGTATTCTCCTTTGCATGATGGTGCTGTTATAGTAAGGGATGGAAAAATTGTTGCTGCTAAATGTTTTTTACCTATTAATACTTCTGAGGTACTTGAAGTTGAAGGATTGGGTTCTTATAACTTTGGTGCAAGGCATAGAGCAGCCATAGGAATAACCCAAACAACAGACGCTATAAGCATAGTAGTATCCGAAACTAATCATACTGTATCTTTTTGCTACGATGGAAAATTAATATACAATCTTAAACCTGAAGAACTCTACGAATTACTTAAAGAAAAAATAATATACAACACTGTTCCCTTTGAAAAAATAGAAAGAAAATCCTAAAGATGGGTAAAAAATCAAAATTAAGTAGGAAATCAAAAATGAACGCAACTGAAGATATCTTACAAAAAGAAATTGAATTAGTATCTATTCTCTATGAAAAGGAGAAACTTAAACTGTCTGAGATAGCTAAAAATTTAAAAGTATCTCTGAATCTAGCTAGAAAACTTGTTGATAATCTGTCAAAAAAATATTTTCTAAACATTTTTTTTGATAAGAAAAAAAAGGTTTACTACTTGCTTCAAAATGAAATAGAAAAAAATTATTTAAATGTCCAATTTTGGTACCATCTCTTGATGATTATATTTCATTTTTTATCAAAATCAGAAAACACAAAATTAAAGAATATGTCTATCTTATTATTGTTTAATTTTCTAAGATTTTTTAAGGATAAATTAATTAATAAAGATTCTTCTGTTTTTAAATTTTTCGATGAAGATTTTCTTTTTTTACTAAATGAAACTTTTCTTAACTATGTTAAAGAAATGGATTATTTTTTATTTATGAAGATAAAGACCGCTATAGCTAACAAAAATGAGATAAGAGTTACAATAGATGACAGGCTATCTGCTAGTCTTAAAAGAATAAATATTTTGCCTTTACATTTAGCTTTTTTAAGAAATAAATGGTATTTAGTAGGTTTCGATCAGGAGATTTATAATTATCTTGTAATTGATGTTGAGGATATTAAGGAGGTTTTTTTTACGGGAAGAGTTTGGGAAAATGAAATAGAGCTTTCTGTTGAAGATGCCATCCCTGAATTAAAGGAATACCTAATACCTACAAAAAAATACCAAATTCATTTGGATATAAGTGAGTATGTTAAAGTTTATGGTTTAGGATTTTTACATCCTTCTCAAAAGATTTATAAAAAAGATGAAAAGGTAGTTTTATATTTAGAAATAGCTAATTTACCAATTTTATTTAGATGGTTATCTTCCTATGGTAAAGTAATAAAAATATTGGAACCAGAGATAGTAAAACAAAAATACATAGAATACTTGTTATCTATTGTTGAAAGTTATAATGATTAATTTATGAAAGGGGGATAATATGGTAAGGACGAGATTTGCTCCTTCTCCAACGGGTTATCTACACATAGGGGGAGCTAGAACAGCCCTTTTCAATTACCTTTTTGCTAAAAAAAATAACGGTAAATTTATCCTAAGGATTGAAGATACCGATTTCGAAAGATCTAAAAAAGAATATGAACAAGAAATAATGACAGATCTTCAATGGCTAGGTATATCATGGGACGAAGGACCAGATAAAAATGGTAACTACGGACCCTATAGGCAATCTGAAAGAACAGAACTTTATAAAAACGAATTAAAAAAACTTATTGAAAAAGGTCTGGCTTATGAATGTTATTGCACAGAAGAAGAATTAGAAATGCAAAGAAAACTACAAATAAAAGAAAAAAAACCTCCAATTTATGACAGAAGATGTCTTAATTTAACAAATGAACAAAAACAAAAATATATTAATGAAGGAAGAAAACCTTCCTATAGATTTCTCGTACCTTACAAAAAAATGGAATACGTTGATCTGATTCACGGAGAAATGAAAATAGATACTTCTCTTATTTCTGATCCCATTATTGTAAAAAGTAACGGTATTCCTACTTATAATTTTGCTTGTGTGGTAGATGATTATCATATGGGAATAACACATGTAATAAGAGGGGATGAACATTTGGATAATACTCCCAGACAGTTGCTAATATTTGAAGCTTTGGGATATAAACCACCTTTATACGCTCACATTCCTATGATATTAGCTCCAGACAGAACAAAATTGTCCAAACGGCATGGAGCTACCTCTGTAAAAGAACTTAAATTAATGGGATTTGTACCGGAAGCAGTCGTTAATTACATAGCCCTACTAGGATGGTCCCCAAAGGAAAATAGAGAAATATTTAATCTAGACCAGATAATATCTAAATTTGATTTTGAACATATGCTTGACCACCCCGCAATATACGACATAGAAAAAATGAAATGGTTTAATCATTATTACATCTCTTCCGTACTTGATAACAATAAAATAAAAAAATATCTTTTTGAACTTGAAAACCAATCCGAAATTTCAAAAATTGATCAAACCATTATGGATCAAATAATTGAACTAGAAAAATCAAGAGTGTACCTATTAAACGATTTTATAGAAGTTTTTCAACTTATAACAAATGATAATTTTCAATATGAACAAACCTCTTCTTTAGGTAATTTTATAGATGTTATTAAGCAGGTTTATAAAGATTTTGAAACACTTAATTATGATTCTATAGAAAATATAAAGCAGGATCTAAAAAAAATACAGAATAAATATAACCTTAAAACTTCGGAATTGTTTAAACCTGTTAGATATGCTTTAACCGCAAAAACCGAAGGAGTAGAATTACCTAAAATTTTGTATTTCCTTGGAAAAGATAAAGTTATCAAAAGATTAAAAAACTTCGTAAGTAATGTAGAAAAAGTTTAAATAAAATTAGATAAAAGATTGGATTTAAGGAGGTAGAATATGGATCTTTCTAAGACTGTAAATCTTCCAAAAACGGATTTTCCAATGAAGGCTAATTTACCTATTGTTGAACCTGAAATTGTTGATTTTTGGTATGAAAACAGGATTTATCACAAAGTTTTGCTAAAAAATCAGAATTCTAGTTATAAAGTTTTACATGACGGACCCCCGTATTCTAATGGTAAAATTCATCTAGGACACGCTTTAAACAAAATACTAAAAGATATCATCGTAAAATACTGGAGTTTAAAAGGTTATTATAGTCCTTTTATTCCGGGATGGGATACTCACGGCTTACCTAATGAAAGAGCAGCAATATCCACCTATAACATAGACAGAAAAAAAGTTTCAGAATTATATATCAGAGAGAAATCTAAGGAGATAGCTCTTTATTATTCTGAGATACAAAGGGAGCAATTTAAAAGGTTAGGAGTTATTGCAGATTGGGATAATCCTTATTTGACTTTAAATCCTTCTTATGAGGCTTCTATAATTAAAGCTTTTGGAATGCTTGCTAAAAACGGATATATATACCGAGAACTTAAACCTGTTTATTGGTGTTACGAATGTGAAACCTCTTTAGCAGACGCAGAAATAGAATACAAAAATAAAACTTCTTACTCTATAGTCGTAGCTTTCCCTCTATCTCAAAGTTTCAAAGGTTTTGAACAAGTTTATGCTTTGATATGGACTACTACACCTTGGACTTTACCCGGTAACGTAGCAATAGCCTTTAAATCTAACTCTAAATATATCATCGTTAATTATAAAGACAAAAATTACATAGTTGCAAAGGAAGCTTACCTTAACTCTGAACAACTAAAGTTTTTAAGAGAAGATTCCGAAATTTTAGTTGAGTTTTTGTCTGATGAATTACAGGGTTTAAAAACTAAACACCCTTTTATAGAAAGGGAATCTGTATTAGTTGCTGGTGATCATGTTAGTTTGGACAACGGTACAGGATTAGTACATACCGCTCCAGGACATGGATACGAAGACTATTTGGTTGGTAAAAAATATGGATTACCAATTATATCTCCTGTTGATCAGGAAGGAAAATTTACCGCAGAAGTACCTTTTGTTCAAAATGTTCATATAGATGAAGCAAATAAGATTATAATGGATTTACTAGCGGAGAAGGGGTATTTGTTAAATAAGGGGGAGATAGTTCATAGTTATCCTCATTGTTGGAGATGCCATAATCCTGTCATTTTCAGAGCTACTTACCAATGGTTTTTAGACGTTGAAAAAATGAAGGATAATTTAGTCGATTCAGTTTATAAGGTTGAGTGGTATCCTTTCTGGGGCGAGCAAAGAATGAAAAAAATGCTGGAAAATAGACCAGATTGGTGCTTATCAAGACAAAGAGTATGGGGAGTATTTATTCCTGTACTTTATTGTAAAAATTGTGGTGAGCCCATACTTGATTACGATATAATAGAAAACATAGCAAGTATAGTGGAGAAAGAAGGCAGTGATGTATGGTGGAAGAAAAACGCTAAATATTTTATAAATAAAGACTTAGCTTGTCCTAAATGTGGAAATAAAGAATTTGAAAAAGAAAAAGATATTTTTGATGTATGGTTTGAATCTGCCGTAAGCCACTTTTCTGTATTATATGGAAAACTTGAACATCCTTGTGAATTATATCTTGAAGGTGCTGATCAATACAGAGGATGGTTCCAAGTTTCGCTTATAACCAGTGTGGGTATCTTAGGATACGCTCCATATAGAAAAGTTTTAACCCATGGATGGGTTTTGGATCACGAAGGTAGAGCCATGCATAAATCCTTAGGTAACGTTATAGATCCTATGGAGATAGTTGAAGAATATGGGGCAGATATATTAAGGCTTTACTTTGCTTCCTCAGAATACACAAATGATATAAGAATGTCATATAACACCTTAAATGTGGTTGCTGAAATGTATAAAAAAATAAGGAATACCATAAGATTTATGTTGGGAAGCATTAGTGATTTTAGTATAGATGATTATAAAGATAATGGATTGTCTGTAATTGAAAAATTACCTGCACTTGAAAGGTATGTTTTATATCAACATAATGAGTTAATAAAGAAGGTTGAGGAATATTTTGAAAAATTCGAATTTCATAGATATGTTTATGAAGTTTATGAATATATTGTGCATATTTTAAGCTCTTTTTATCTTGATATAAGGAAGGATGTTTTGTATACATATGATAGGGATTCTTTTGAAAGGAGATCCTGTCAGTTTGTAATTTTTAATATACTTAGGGATTTATTGGTGATGTTATTTCCTGTTTTGTCTTTTACTTGTGAGCAAGCTTGGAGGTATATTCCAATTCATAATGTTTCAAGTTTAAGTTGTTATTTACAAAATTGGCCTAAATATCAAAGTGTTGAAAAACCTACTGATTATGAAAAGATAGTTAATTTTTACAAATCTGTTATGCCAATTTTTGAAAAGTTTAAAAATACAGGCGCTGTTAAAACCCTTAATGAAAGTGTTTTGAGTATATACACTTCTAAAGGGTACCAATTTTTCAATCAAAATAAAGGTTTAATTAAGGAGATTTTTAGGACTGCTGAAGTGAAGGTTTTTGATAAGGACGATCCAGAAACGGATTTCGTTACGATTGATGGTGTAAACATATACGTTAAATTTGAGAAAACAAATTATCTTAAGTGTAATAGGTGTTGGAATTATTATCCTGAGCTAAAGGATCAGAATTTAGGGGTTTGTGAAAGATGTTATAACGTTTTACAAAAGATGGGGCTATTTGCATGAAGTTTCTAGGAATATTTGACAAACAAAATATCCCCGTTGTTTTAAAATTCATCCCCAAAAATTCGCACGTTTTAGTCTTTTGTAAAGATTTGTTTGAACACGATTTTATCCAAACTTTAACAAATAAGGAAATAAAATTAAATGAATTAATTGATCTTGCTAGATTGAAAAATATAAGGCAAATTTTCCCTTCTTTTTTAGAGTTAACAGATTATGTTAAGAAAAAGTTATTAGAGGAAACTTACGATTTTTATATTTCTGTTTCAGTTAACCCTTCTGCTACCGATATACTTAGTATTGTGATAAAACCATCAAATATCCTAAATTTTAAAAGCTCAGAAGATTTATTATCCGATGCTTTTAATAAGGAACAAGCTTTTAATTATGGGTTACCTATTTTTAAGCAGTTAGATTTTTTATATTATCTTTATCATTTTGATAAAATTAGCAATTATGAAGTAAATTTTATTATTCCTAACGTACCTTACTGTTATGTTAATTACGATGATTTTTTGAGTCATGAGAAAGGAGTTTTTGTTAAGGTTTCTGATCTTTGTAAGGTTTATTGCTTTATTCCTAATTCTGTTATAAATAAAACCATGTTTGATTATTTGGAAAGTGTTATGATAAGATTAAGGTATAATTGTCAATGGGATAGGGAACAAACTTCTCAAAGTATAAAAAATCATCTTATAGAGGAAGCTTATGAAGTTTGGGATGCTATACAAAAGGGTGATATAAACAAATTTAAATCTGAGTTAGGGGATTTGCTTTTGCAAGTAATTTTTCATTCCCAAATTAATTCAGATTTTAAAAATTTTAATTTTTACGATGTTCTTAAAACTTTGGTCCAAAAATTAATAGATAGGCATCCTCATGTTTTTAATATCAACGAAATTCATAGTAATATCGAAAAAATATTAGTTGATTGGGAGAAAAATAAAGCTAAAGAAAATAAAGAAGTTCTCGTAGACATTCCTAAATCAATGCCTTCCCTTTTAAAGTTATACCTTTTATATAGAAAAATAAAAAGATTAAAAATGCTTGAAAAATTTAATGATTTCATAAATCAAAAATTGGAAATCTTTGATCCTTCAGAAAAACAAATTTTACAAACCATTCATTCCTTTTATTTACATAATTCTCAAAATCTGGAAGAAGTTATTAATAAATTCGTAGACAAATTAATAAACGAGATTAACCAAACACAATTCTTAAAAATAGAAAATTAAAAATGAACCATAGGAAAAAGAATAATATCCCTGCAAATTTACTTTCTTCATCTATTCCTAAAAAGCTCCACACCCACACTACTATTACCTGAAATAAACAAAGCTTTACATCTACGAGGTAAGAAGGTAAAATTGTTAAGAAAGACAAAAATGCAAAAATTTTGGAACTTTGAATTTTATTACTTACTAATAAACACAAAAAAATTCCTTGCGTAAATACAAGATAAACACTTTTTAAGCTTAGGTTAAACAGGCCAAAGTTATAGTTTGGAAGAAATAAAAATATATTATAAAAATAAACAAAAGAAACAAAGTACAAGACTGTATTAAATATGGAAGTGTTGATCATTACTTATTTTTTTCCTCCTTTAAATTCTATTGCTTCATTAAGACCGTATTCCTGGGCTAAGTATTTTTCAGAAATGGGAGTAAATGTTACCGTTTTAACCCCTACTAAATATCCTTTCTCAAGTGATCTGGATCTTCCTTTAGAAGGATTTAAAGTTGTTAATATTCCTATCCCTAAACCTTTTAAAATTATTTCATTAGGTAAATTGATAAATTTTTTAAATAGAAAGTATAGCTTGGGGATATATTATAAGCTTAGGATGCCTGATGATACTATTAGATGGGTAAAACCTGCTTATGAGTGGGCTAGCTCTCGTAAATGGGATGTAGTTATTTCCACAGCTCTACCCTATACAGTCCACGAAATCGGATATAAACTAAAAAAAAATGGTAAATGTAAACTTTGGATTGCAGATTGGAGAGATCTATTTTCCGAAAACCCTATCTTTAAAGGCTTACCTTTCTTAAAAAACTTAGAAAAACAAA
>JBKBIY010000180.1:0-1928 GCA_046294045.1 bacterium
TAGGAGCGTTAGCTTCAGGAGTAGCAGTAGCAAAAACCATCGCTAAAATCCTCAATAAACCTGTTATTCCCGTAAATCATTTATGGGGGCATTTACTTGTCAATTTTAAATCCATAGAGCAAAATTATGCAAACAAAAAATAT
The DNA here is from genome assembly GCA_046294045.1 of bacterium. GTDB lineage: Bacteria > DRYD01 > DRYD01 > DRYD01 > DRYD01 > DRYD01. The sequence goes on from JBKBIY010000180.1 coordinate 144, forward strand.
CTGGGATTGGTAATTTCCGGAGGCCATACTAATACCTACATTTTAGAAAGTCTAATACCGTTAAAGATAAGAAAATTATCTTCGACTTTAGATGATGCGGTAGGCGAAGCTTTTGATAAAGCTGCAAGAGTTTTAAACCTTGGTTTTCCTGGTGGTCCTATTATAGATAAATTAGCTCAAAATTATCAGCAAAAAAATCCAGAAAAAATAAAAGAAATAAGACCTATATTTCCTGTACCAAATCCAAGTGATTATAATTTTAGTTATAGTGGTTTAAAAACCGCTTTGATAAGGTATATTAAGAAAAATCCGGATTTTGACGTGGAAGAAATTTGTTTTCATTTTCAATATTCTGCTATAAAACACATTATAAATAAGCTGGAATTGATTTTAAGAGAAATTAAGGTTGATTGGATATTGGTAGGGGGAGGAGTTGCCGCTAACTCCTTTTTAAGAAATGAATTAGCTAAAATACAAGATAAATATGGCGTTGAAATTTTGATTCCTGAACCGGTTTTATGCACCGATAACGCCGCAATGATAGCAATAGCCAGTATATTTATCCATCTTTCCTACCCAAATATTCCCGAAGATTTTGATATATACCCAAATGAAGAAGAAGGATTACTTGAAAATTACATAATTGATACACCGAATAAAATTTAATTCAAAAACCTTTAAAATATACTCTCTAAAGTCTAAAGAGATTGAGGAAATTTTTAAAAATCCTCGATTATTACAAAAAAAATTTTCAATTATTTTACCTTATTTCAAAGTAAAATTAACAGTAAAAGTTTTCGTAAGGGATAATGAAGAGTTTTTAATTAAATATGGGATAATAGCTTCAAAAAAAATAGGAAAAGCAGCTAAAAGAAATTTCTTAAAAAGAAGAATAAGACAAATATTTATTGAAGCTTTTAAAAAGAAGTTGCTAAGTTTAAAATCCAATTTTCATTTCAAAAATAAATTCTGCGCACTATTGTTTACAATTAAAAAACTTCAAAATAAATCCTAAAAAATATTTTGTTAAAAAAATGTAAAAAAATTTCGCCCCCTTTAGGATTTACTTATTTTCTAACTAATTGTTAAAAAGGGGCAAGTAAAATGATAAAAAGAAAAAAAATAGGTAGTGTTTTACTTTTAATTCTTTTTTTATTAGCTTTTATAACTTCAATTATAGGGCTGATGTACTCATATAACAAACGAATATTATTGATAAGTAAACAGGAAAGAAAAAATTTAACCGCATATCGTCAATTTACAGAATCACTCCTTAACATATACTTCGTGGAAAAATTTAAAATCAACATAGATGATGTAGGAATAGCAGGATTCTTCCAAGAAAGTCCTTTAGGAGAACCACGAACAGGTTCTATACCCTTCACGTGGCCTAGTCCAACTCCAAATGATTCACTAGGTCTTACAGGTCTTAATTTTGCAAACCCACCCACAAGTTTAAATATATCTACTACCGCAGAAGAAGCAACAGTAGGAATAGATTATCCACAATCAAGAGATTCATATGCTCAGGGTATCATTCCTTCAATTAAAGGCGAAGTAGGAAACTTCCTAGATAAAATATTTGATGGTGTAGAAAAGCAAATAGAAGGTCCCAAAGAATCATTCAGTCCAAAAGACGAAAGAAACTATGAATTAACACTAACATATAAAGTAATCGTAAAAAAATTAGGAAAGCAAGGATATTTAATAAACAAAGAATTCGAGGTAACTTTCAAATACGATATAAATGTAACTTTTATTTTTGAAGCGGAAGCAAACGTAAAC
>JBKBIY010000181.1:0-1888 GCA_046294045.1 bacterium
TTTTTTCGACAAAAAAAAGTACTTTAAAACTGAAGACGTACAATTCGTATGGGAATTTCAAAACATGTACGAAGAATTATCATTAACTAAAAATTTGGAAATCTATTTTAAATTGAATTGTAAAAAAAATATATCATTTAAAGAAGAATTGCAAAACATTTTAAAATACTGGGATTTGGAGTTATATTTAACAAAACCTGTTAAAAGTTTGTCATATGGTTACCGACAAAAAGCCTTAATAACTCGTTCAATTATTGTAAAACCTGATGTATTAATAGTAGATGAACCTTTTTTAGGACTGGATTACATGTCTTATAAAAGCTTTATAAAAATAATAAAGGATTACAGAGATATAACTTTTTTGATTTCTACTCAGAATCCAAATGTGATAAGGGATTTTTTGGAAGAAATTAATAATAATATTAATGAAAGCTTAAATTTTAATATAAACCAAGATTTAACGATTTTTTCTTTTATTTGTTAATTTGATCTATTGACAAGGATAAAAAGTTATAAGGTATAATTTTAAAAATATATTGAACATAAAGATAAGGAGGAAGACATGGAAAAATTAGCAATACTTACTCCACTTTTTCCTTTGATTAGCTTCTTTTTAGTAGCTTTATTAGTTTTTTTATTTGAAAAACCTCAACAAGCTTTAAAAATAAATAAAAATGTATATTCATCTATCACGATTATTGGAATATTCTTATCAATGTTATCCAGTTTTATATTATTTTTTAATTTTCTTGGCAAAGAGCCATTTGTAATAAATTTTTATAGTTGGACATATTTTGTACCTATAAACATAGGTTTCCTTTATGATAGCTTAAGTATGTTTGTTTTATTAATGGTTACTGTAGTGATACTTATGATTCAGATTTATTCTACGGGTTATATGGAGAGAGATAAGGATTATCCTAGATTTTTTGCTTATTTAAGTTTATTTTCTTCAGGAATGTTAATAACAGTTTTAGCTTCATCATTAGTAACATTTATAATAGGATGGGAAATAATGGGATTATGTTCTTATTTGTTAATAGGTTTTTGGTATCATAAAGATAGTGCTTCGAAGGCCGCTAAAAAAGCTTTTATTATAACGAGACTCGGTGATTTAGGATTACTTTTAGCCTTGTTTGTTCTTATATCTCAAGGTATAGGGTTAGACATAATGGAAATAAATAAGTATTTTTCTAATGCCGAATTGATAAAGAATTTTCTAGTTTTAGTTCCAATAGGGATAATGATATCTGCTTTTGGTAAATCTGCTCAGTTTCCTTTACATGTGTGGTTACCTGATGCAATGGAAGGTCCTACTCCTGTTTCAGCTTTAATTCATGCTGCTACTATGGTAGCAGCAGGAGTTTATTTTATTGCAAGATTATATCCAATGTTCTATAATACTGAAATATTTGGAATAAAAATGGTGGTTATGGTAGGGTTAACAGGTGCTTTATCTGCTTTCTTAGCAGCAACAATGGGATTAGTATCAAGAGATATAAAAAGGATACTTGCTTATTCTACGATGAGTCAATTAGGTTATATGTTTATGGCTTTATCTGGCTCAGTAGCTGGAATGATAGCAGCTATATTTCATTTAATTACCCACGGATTTTTTAAAGCTCTTCTATTCATGAGCGCAGGAAATGTTATAACAGCCATAGAAAGAGCTCATCACCATGAAAACAATCATAATCATCATGAAATAGACCCTAATGATATATGGTTAATGAATAATTTAAAGTCAAAGATGAAGCAAACATTTTTACTTTTTCTAATAGGAACTTTAGCGTTAGTAGGGATATTTCCATTTAGTGGTTTCTTTAGTAAAGATGAAATTTTGCTATCGGTGTATAAAGATTATCCCTTATTTTTTGCAATAGGCTTG
>JBKBIY010000182.1:0-1860 GCA_046294045.1 bacterium
ATTTTCCTCTTTTTCTTCAGAAAACTCTTTATAAAAAGAGACTATACTTTTTATTTCATTAGGTTGTATTTTTAATGTTTTTGAAAGATAATCAATGTCGTTATTTGTAATTTTTCCTTTCTCTTCTAGAATGTCGAAAAGTTTTTCTATAAGTTTAGCTTGTTCTGTTTTTAACATAATTTAATTTAACATATTCTTGGTAAGATATCTCCTTTTAGACTTTCAAGGATTCTTTTTGTACCTATTCTTGTCACTAAATAAACGCGAGGTGTATCATAATCAGTTACATATCCTATTATTTTAGCGTCTTTTCCAAGAGGGTGTTGATGAAGATAATTTAGTAAATCTTGAGCTTGATTTTGAGATACTATTATAACCACTTTTCCTTCATTAGCCGAATAAAGAGGATCTATTCCTAGGACTTCTGCTGCATTTTTCACCCACTCTTTTACCGGTACTTCTTCTTCAAAAATATCTATCTTTACATTATATTTTTGGCTTATTTCATTAAGAACAGTAGCTACCCCTCCTCTTGTTGCATCCCTTACAAACTTTATTTCATCAAATTTATCCAAAGCTCCTAATACCATCTCTGATAAATTAGCTAAATCAGATTTTACTTCATCATCTGTTTGAATTTTTAATCTTTCAAGCATAATATATATACCATGCTCACCAATTGATCCACTAACTATAACAGCATCCCCCTTTTCTATTTTCCTATTTCTCCAATCTCTATGATTTTCTATTATTCCTATACCTGAGGTATTAATAAATATTTTATCTCCTTTATTTTTTTCAACAACTTTTGTATCACCGGTAATTATTTTCACATTAGTTTCTTGAGAAGCTTGAGCAATGGATTTTATTATCTTTCTTAAATCTTGTATATCTAACCCTTCTTCTATTATTAATCCCAAAGACAAAAATAAAGGTTTAGCTCCTACAACACATAGATCATTAACTGTACCAAAAACAGATAATTTTCCTATATCTCCATTTTTGAAAAATATAGGATTAATTACATATGAATCTGTAGTCATAGCTAATTTTCCATGAGCTTCAAAAATTCCAGAATCCAATAATTCATCAAGAATAGAGTTAGAAAAACTTTTTAAAAATTCTTTTTCTATAAGCTGTCTAGTTAATTCTCCTCCACTTCCATGCGAAAGTAGTATTACATTACTCATATACCCTTCACCCTTAATGATAACCTTAATTCAGTTTCTTTCATACATATAGTAAGCTGCGCAGCTACCTTCAGAAGAAACCATACATGGCCCTTTGGGATTATCAGGGGTACAAACTTTAGCAAAAAGTGGGCATTCATAAGGTTCAATTATCCCTCTTAAAACTTCTCCACACCTACAACCTGTTTTTCTTATTTTTATGGGTTCATCCAAAACAAATTTCTTTTTAGCATCAAGATAAGAATATTTTTCTCTTAATTCTAACCCACTTTGTGGTATTATTCCGAATCCTCTCCAATTAGCAGGAGAAACCATAAAAATTTCATTTACAAGCTCCTGAGCTCTAAAATTACCTTCAAAACTTACGCTTCTACCATAAGTATTAAAAACTCCATATTCTTTATTTTTAATTTTTTGAAGAAGCACATAAATACCGAATATTACATCCTCAGGTTCAAACCCCATAATTACAAAAGGAATTTTATAGTCTTTAAGAACCTCTTGCCATCCTTTTACACCAACGATAGTGGAAACATGCCCAGGACCTATTATCCCATCAAGTTTAATTTCTCCTGAATCTAATAAAGCTTTCATAGCCGGTGGAGTTAGCTTATGCAAAGAAAAATAAAAAATATTTTTTAATCCCTTATCCATTATCTTTTTTATTGTA
>JBKBIY010000183.1:0-1814 GCA_046294045.1 bacterium
AGATCTCAATTACAATTCATGTTGAACCAGATAAGAAATAAAAAAATTTATGCCTCTTTTAAGATTCTTTCAGTTAAGGCCTTTAATTTATATTTTAGTGAGTCTCTTTCTCTTTTACTGTAGGCACCAATTTGTAGAATTAATTTATCCTCAGTGGATTTTAAATATATCCAAAAGGTTTTTGGATCAAAATAATACACAAAAATAAGCCCTAACATCATAAGTATAAAACCAAAATATACTACTATATTTCCTGGATCTTTTTTAGCTTGTAGCCCAGTCATATAGTTTAGATTGGCTATATCCTTATATTCTAAGGCTAAATTGTCCTTATCAAAAGGAAACTCACTTGCGGGAAATCCACTAATAATCATACCTTCCTTTGTCTCATTTGTTTCTTCATTCAATATCCAAACCTTTAAGTATATGAATCCATGTGCTTCTCCATAATCAGATAATGCAATTGAATATTTATCAGAGATACTAAGTGGGTGAAAGGGGGATAAAATATGTTCTTCCTTTTTTCCATTGAGGTTAACTCCTATTTTAAATTCTGGAATAATGTTATAACTAGCCTGATAAAAGACAACATCTTTGTATTTTAAAGGTTGATTTACTTTAATTATAGCTGTTTTAGTAAAATTACCATCTATTATAGTAACATTTGAAATGTATTCCTTTGGCATACCATTAGGATAGGTTTCCAAAATAAACTTATTTAATTTAACAAAAAAATCTAATTGAACAGGCTCCTTTTTTCTAAAAGGTTGTATAATGTTACTTTGCTCCCCCTCAAGAATATTCATATTGCCCCTCCATCCAAAAAAAGCACCTATTAGAGCTCCAATGATAATAACTACTAAAGAAAAATGCACTATGTAGACAGAGAAAAAGGCAAACCTATTTTCACTCTTATAAAAAAGTTCTCCCTCTCCTAAAGGGTAAGAAGAAGACTTAAATTTAAGCACATTAAGGATATAACTTTTAAATTTTTGATAATCTCCCTTTGTTTCAAAGGTCATAAGATTGGGTAAATTTTTAGGATTTACCTCTTCAGGAGACCTTTTAAAAAGCTTATAGCTAAAAGGGAATCTTTTTAGGGAACAGGTAACTAAGTTAACAAGAAATAGAAAAAGTGTAGCTATATACCACCATGAATGATAGGCATCATTAATTTGAAAAAAAATTATAAGTTTTCCCAAACCTTCTCCATACTTCATTAAATAAAATTCATTAGGTTGGGCTTGTGGAATAATTGTGCCTAAAATGGAGATGATAGCTAATAAGAAAAAAAGTATTATAGCTAATTTTGCTGAGGATAGTGTATCCCAAATATTTTTCATAAATACCTCCAAAATTTTAAAGGGAAATTATACCTTTAATTTTTAAATTGGCAATGTTTTCTTATATCTACCCTTTTTTGGTTTTTGTGTTATATTTCTTAAAAATTTTGTAAATTATCCTTTATTGTACCTTGTACATCAAGAAGTTAGAGATATACGGATTCAAATCTTTTCCCTACAAAACTATAATCCCCTTTTCTAAGGGGATTACCGCCATTGTTGGTCCAAATGGAGCTGGGAAAAGTAATATCTTGGATGCCATAAAGTGGGTCTTGGGGGAACAAAGCCCTAAAAGATTAAGAGTTAGAGAACTTTCAGACTTACTCTATTCCGGCAATAATGATAAAAAAATCGATTTTGCAGAGGTAAAATTAGTTTTTTCTCATCAGCCTCCTCTTTTTGAAAAATATAAAAATTATGAAGAAATTGTTATCATAAGAAGATTTTACAGAGATGGAGAAGGAGAATTTT
>JBKBIY010000184.1:0-1802 GCA_046294045.1 bacterium
TGATTTAAGAAATGAGTATATAAATTTAAGTTTTATTTTTGACAAAATTCAGGCTAAAGTTGATTGTGAAGCTTTTTTTAGTTATCTTAATTTGGAATCAAAAAGAGAATTTAATAAAATTTCCTTAACCGGAACATTTTTTAAAATTAAATATGTTTCTTTTCCTGTTAGCAATTTAAAATGGGAATTTAAAACAAATAAGGCAATTCTTTCTTACTATCCCTTTAATATCGATCTTCAAAATGTTAAAATAGATGGAAATCAAAAAGAAATTTTCTTTTCATCTGATAAGGTAATTTTAAAAAATTTTAAAGACAAAATATTTAACTATCTTGTAATTGAGAAATTAAGGTCGCAATTTGAGGTAAATTATTTTGATAAATTTTGGGTTGTCGATTTAGATTTTGGGGCTAATGGAAGAATTGATAAAAAATGGGGATTAAAAGACCTGGATTTAAAAACTCAAATTGCTTTTGATAAGGAAATAACAGATTTTTGGATTTATAAGCTAAAATTTAAAAGTATCGAAGGATTAGATTTGGATGCTTTTAAAAAGATTGAAAAAGAAATTAATAAATATGAAATTTTGTATAATGAAATATCTCCTAATCTATGGGGTAAGTTTTCTAGTATTAGTAAAGAATTAAAAGAATTTTTTAAGTTGAAAAGTATAGAAAATTTTAAAATTTTTTTAAAACCTGCTTATTTTTTATTTATTAACCAAGATTTTTATTTGGAGATTGAAGAACAAAACTTAAGATTTTTTCATAATCAAATTTTTATTTATTCTTACAACTTAAAAAATTTCTTGAGTTTTTTTAAAAATGAGTTATTGGATTTGAATTTAGAAAGTGGGAAAGTTTTATTTTTCTCAACTATCCGTTGCTTATTTTTTTCTTTTAAAGATTTTAAAAAATTTAAAGAATTTAGAGAAATTAAAGAATTTAGAGAAATTAAAGAATTTAAAGCATTTTGGACAGATTACTATAACGAAGTATTTTTAAGTAAAATTGAAGAAAATCTTTTCTTTGATGTTAAAATAAGGGAAGAACATACATTTAACAAACTTTTAAGTTTAGTAAAATTTGATAAAGTTTTTAATAATGTAGTTAAAAAGAATTTGGATATAAAAACAAATGAATTTAATATGGTGGGAGTTATTTCACAAAATGAAGTTGTTTTAAATTTTAATTTAGGGGAATTATTTTCTTTTTTAAAGGTGGATGATTTTTCTTTCGAAGACATTTTAAAAACTTCTAAAAAATTTTCTCCTAAAAATTTTTCTCCTAAAAAATTTTCTTTATTAGAAAAGGTGAAGTTAATTGTTTTTAATAAGGATAACTATTTTGTTTTTGATCGTTCTCATTTGTTTGTTAATTTTAGTGAATGGTTTTTTTATTATGAAGTGGATATCAATAAAATTTTATCTCTTATTAAAGGGTTTAGTAAATACTTGAATGTTTATGAAAATCTAGGAAAAATGTTAAAGGGTAACAATTATTTGGTTTTTAAGAAAGATTTTTTTATGTCAGTTTCTGATGGAGGTGAGGTATTTTTAGCTTTTAAAGATTTATCGAAAACATTAGGAATTAAAGAACATTTTGAAATAATTTCTTCAATAGAATTTAAAAGTGAAAAGGATATATTTAACAAAACACTAATTTTTTGGAGCGATTACATTTTTCAATTGGAAAACCAATTAAAAGGGGATTATGTATTTATCGCTTCCCAGTCAATACTAAGAATCCCTTTTAAGAAAGTATTTGTTTTTTATAAATTTGATAAAAAGTTAAAATTAAAGG
>JBKBIY010000185.1:0-1756 GCA_046294045.1 bacterium
GATCCCTATGTTTATATTACATATATTTTGAGAAATCTATGGAAAGCTGATTTTTATCTTTGGACTATAATTGGTTTTTTTATTCCCCTTTTATTAAGTTTTATTCTTGGAAGAGTGTTTTGTAGCTGGATTTGCCCATATAATTTTGTCTACGAACTTTTATCTAACATCATAGATACTCTTAGAAAAAAAAGAGATTTTATCTTTTATGTCCCCAAAAAGAGAAAAAAAATAATTTATTTAATATTTATAATCATTTTAGGTGTTTTTTTTCCTTTTCTTACTTATGTTATAGTTTTACCTGGATTATTTTCTCTTTTATTGCACCAGATAACATTACATCTTTTTTATATTGTTTTTTTAGGCTTTTTTTGGATTTCAGTTATCTTTATTTTTGACTACTTCTTTAAGAAGAGAATATGGTGTAAATTTTTATGTCCTACTGGTATAATTTTAGGTATATTAAGATCTAAAAGAGGTTTACGTGTTATAAAAAATGAAAATGGTGAATGCAAAGAATGTGCTCTATGTAGTTTTGAATGCCCTTTGGGTTTAACACCCCATAAAGGAGATCATGGGGAAGAGTGCTATAATTGTGGAAAATGTGTGGATGTCTGTAGAAGTTTGAGGAAAAAAGATCAACCTTTACGATTTAAATTTCTTTAAACTTATATCCATAGCCATGCACTGTGATTATATATTCAGGAAAATTGGGGTCATCCTCTAACTTGTCTCTAAGATGCTTAATATGAACATCTAAAACTCTACTCCAGTGATAGATTTTCATATCTTTCCAAATGGCCTTTTTAATTTCCTCTCTGCTGAAAACCTTACCTGGTTTTGAGAGAAGAAGGTTTAAAATAGCCCATTCCTTGGGTGTTAAGTGAATTTCTTTATCGCCTTTAAAAATTTTTTTTCCCTCAAGGTTTATTCTTAAGTCCTTAAGTACAATATAATTAGTTTCTTTCTTTTCATAGAGGTCCTTTTTCCTAAGAAGGGCTTTAACCCTTGCAACTAATTCTAAAGGTTCAAAGGGTTTAGGTAAATAATCATCTGCTCCTAATTCGAAACCTATGATTTTATCTGAAAGAGAACTTTTGGCAGTAAGGAGAAGTACAGGTGTAAGGGGAGAAATTTTTTTAATCTCCTTTAACCATTCTAAGCCATTTTCTTCAGGAAACATTATATCAAGAATAATAAGATCTGGCTTTTCTGTAGTAAAAATTTCCTTAGCCTTTTCAATACTTTCAGCCTTAAAGATAATAAAGGGCTCTAATTCTAAAAAAGCAGATACAATTTTTAAAATATCTGGATCATCATCTACTATAAGAATTTTTTTATTCATTTATTCTTATTATATCTTAATTTTTGGGAAGTTCAAAATAAAAGTGCCCTCCTCTTTCTCTTGGAACTACTCCTATTTTGCCTTTATGAGCTTCAATATAGGCCTTAGCAATAGTTAATCCTAAACCAGATCCTTTGGAATTTTCTTTGTAGAATTTTTCAAAGATTTTATCTGCCTTATTCTCTGGAATGCCTGGCCCTTCATCTTCTATTTCTACTCTTATATAGTCCTCTTTTTCATAAGCTGAAATTTTAATCCATCCTCCGTGAGGTGAATACTTTATAGCATTATTTAATAGATTGGTTAGAACTATAGATATTTTTTCTTTGTCTCCTTTAAGCCTGAGTTCACCTTTTAGATTTATATCAAAAGTGATTTCTTTTTTGTAACTCATCCCCTTTAAATTATATA
>JBKBIY010000186.1:0-1688 GCA_046294045.1 bacterium
CCCCCCTATTAAAAATCCTTTATTTTCTTCCCTAAAGCCTCCACCATACTTCTCTATTATTTCGCTTATTTTTATACCAAAAGGTACTTCCACCGTACAAGGATTATTTACATTACCTGTAAGAGAAATTATTTTAGTACCTTTTGATTGATCTGTTCCGAATTTTTGAAATTCTTCGGGTCCGTAATTAACTGCGTAAGCCAAAGCTGCCAAAGTCTCAACATTGTTTATTAAAGTAGGTTTTCCAAATAGGCCGGATTGAAAAGGAAAAGGAGGACGATTTCTTGGCATAGCTTTTTTACCCTCTATAACTTCAAGCATTGCCGTTTCTTCACCTGCTATATAAGCACTTGGTGACCTTCTTATTTCTATATCAAATTCAAAATCTTCGTTTTTCAAAAATCCCTTTTCTCTTGCACTTTGTACAGCTTTTTTTAATCTATCTATTGCTTCTTTAGCTTTGTAATTAACAAATATAAAACCTTTTGAAGCACCTACTACATAAGCAGCTATAGCCATTCCTTCTATTATTACAAAAGGATTTGACTCTGCAAGTATTGTATTGCAAAAAGAAGCAACTTCTCCTTCCTCCAGATTAGCAACAACATATTTAGGATGTTCTTGTTGATCGCATACTCCTTTAAGTTTAATATGAAGAGGAAAAGCAGCTCCTCCCCTACCCCTTATACCTGCCTTATACGCAATCTCTATAATCTCCTCTTTTTTCATTTTTAAAGCTTTTTCTAATCCTTTAAATCCTCCCACCTTTATGTAACTATCTATATTCAAAGGATCAATCTGATCATTAAATTTTGTAATTATCTTCTGATCTCTTTCAAAAGTATAACTTTCAAAAGATTCCAATTTTGAAATATCATCTTTTATTGCTTCTAATAAATCTTCGCTTAATGAATAAACTCTGTTATCAATTATACCAGCTGGTCCTTTTCCACAATATCCTAGACATCCACAATTTTCAACTTCAAAATAATCTGGATTAATAAAAATATTGTGATGTAAACAATTACCTGCTATACACCTTTTTATTTTTATTTTTTTTGAATTACCGTTTTTCCCAAGATTTTTTAAAACAAAGTTATCCTTACTTGTTTTTTCGCTTTTATTATTGTAAAATTCAATGAATTTTTTGCATTTTTCAACACTGTCCGCTTTTAGTAAGAATTTTTCATTAATTTTAACAACAGGAGATTGCGCACATTTTTTAAAACAATAAGATTTCTTAACTTTAAATCCAATTTCTTCTAATATAGAGATAATTGAAGCTGTTATTACGCCTTTGCCTAAAGATGAAATAACTCCACCTGTAATAAATATTAAATTCACGATTATTATAGCTATAGTTGTATTTCTAATTCATTTTTTTCTGTTTCTTCTAGAGCCTCTGGGTTTGCTATATATTTTTTAGCTTCCTCAATTGTTATTTTACCTGTTTTAGCAAGGTAACCTATGCTTTCACTTAAAGTTTGCGTATCTGTTTCTTCAAGAGATACGATGTATTCTTTTAAAGCCTTTTCGTTTTCAGATTTTATTAATTCTTTTATTTTATTATCTACGAAGACTATTTCTGGTAAATGAAGGTTACCTTTTAATACCCTGTGGACTATGTATATGTTTAATGGCTTTAAAAATTCATCTCCAAGTTCTTTGTAATCTTTATAAAAAGAAAT
>JBKBIY010000187.1:0-1638 GCA_046294045.1 bacterium
TACTTCTTCTAATTTTTCGTTTATATTTTGGGTGGCTTGTTTAATAAAATCTTCTCTTTTATTAAGAATTGAGTCTAGGGAAGTTTGGGACACTGTTTTCGCTAAGCTTTCTGTTAAGATTTCTTGAATTATTTTGTTTATCTCTTCATTTTTACATTTTTTTAACATTTAATGTGATTTTAAAACTTTTTCCTAGTTAATTTTTTTGATGTAATATTATCAGATAGTAAAATTAAAAGATGAGGGAGGAAAAATTATGGAATACTATATAAAAACCGAAAATAAAATGGAAAAGGTTAGCCCTAAGAATTATGAGTATGCTAAAAAAATAGATAAAAATGCTAATGGTATCCTTGAATATAATGAAATAAGAGATTTTTTAATAAAAAATGACGATTTTAAAATTATAAATACTAGAAAAGGGTCTGAAATATTGTACGAAAAAGAGGTTATCAAGGATTTTCAGGATTTCTTAGCTGATAAACTTGAAGATAAGAAAGATTTTATAAGAGATTATGAAAAGATAGTAAATTCAATGAAAGAATTAGCTGCTAAGTATCCGGATAAGGTTAGTTTGGAAGTAATTGGAAAAACGTTTGAAGGCAGAGATTTAATCGTAATGAAAATAAATACTAACAAAGATAATCCTAATAAAAAGAGTTTGTTGGTTACTGGTTTGCATCATGCAAGAGAATGGGCAACTGGTGAATCTGCAATAAACATCGCAGAAAAATTACTTCAAGATTACCCTGATAATGAAGAAGTTAAAAATCTTCTTGATAATACTGATTTGTATATATTCCCTGTAGTTAATCCTGATGGATATGAATATTCTTTAAAGAAAAGTGCTTGGTGGAGAAAAAATAGAAAAGTTTTTGAAAAAGGAGTAGGGGTTGATTTAAATAGGAATTATTATACTGAAAAAAATCCAGAACTTTATAGACCAAGAGATGATAAACCAGATTCTACTTGGGATGACTACGGCGCTAGTGATAGTGTATATTCCGATACCTACAGAGGACCTTATGGAGCAAGCGAAGAAGAAGTAAGAGCTATACAAGAGTTTGTAAATAAAAATAATATTCAAACAGTTATAGATATTCATAGTTATGGAAATATGATTCTTTTTCCTTGGGGACATACAACTCAGCCTACTGAATGGGATAACATTTATAAAGAAGTAGGTAATGAAATGAACAAAGTTGTAGGAAATAAGTACTGGGTTTCTCAATCAATATACTTATATCCTGCAACTGGTACTAGTGAAGACTATCATCATGAAGAAGGAAGATTTAATTATACCCTTGAAATTGGTAGGAGTTTCTTTCCTTCTTCTAAAAAGGAATTGGAACAATTAAAATCAGAAGTTTTAGAAATGACAAAGGTATTTATGAAGAATTTAGTAAGCGGAAAAATACCTGTTAAAACTTACGAAGTTAAAGTTTGAAAGAAATTGGAATTTAAACAAAGAAGTTATTTAGTAGGGACATGCTGAATAGTGTCCCTATTGGGAAAACCCTTTTTTCTTTGCGGGAAAATCTCTTGTAATGGCACACTAAAGAAAAAAATGGGTAAGTTGTAGATATTGTAAAGAAAAAAGAAATAGGAAGTGAAAAAATGGAAAGCGGTCAATTGATA
>JBKBIY010000188.1:0-1637 GCA_046294045.1 bacterium
AGCTGCGAGGGATCATATTGTTTTACACCCTGCTCTGAACTCAATTGCGCATATTTCCACATCCCATGTTCCACAAGCCAGTTCACTATAGAATATCTCAGCGCTTGGCGGGAAGTAAAAAGAAATGTCTCTCCACTTCCTCTATGGACTTTTTTAGCAACTGAGACATTTCCGTACCCCTCGTCATAATTGCAAGGAAATGCTTTTACAATATAAGTTATTGTTAATCCCTTTTTATTCATTTTTTACCTCCCCCGTATTTGTTTCTTTTTCTTTAACTATAGAAGCTTCTTCCACAGGATTTATAAAACCTGTTAAGAATGCAAGTGCTTTCTCCTGAAATGTAATTCCCTCACTTTCTGTTAATAAGGAGAACAAGTTATCGGGAACAGATTTTTCATATACTACAAAAAGCCGAAGGAGTTCATTATAGAAATCTTCTTTCCTTGCCCCTCTTATTAATGTCAGAAATCTCTGAGAAATATGAAACCGCTTTTCCTGGTCAATTTCCTTCAAAGAGAAACTATTTCTCCCGACTTCCTGAATGCCTTTTAGTATACCATATGAAGTTTTGGCACTCATATTTGACCTCCTTTTTTCATTTATTATAAATTCTAATGATATTAAACTCCATACAGCAGAAATATCATTATTTTCCTCACTTAGTTTTTCTGAAAATAATTTAAAAGCAATATGAATTAGTGGTTTTTTTTCTATAATTCTTTTTAATACTTCGGTAGAGAGATATACAAAATTTCCTTTATAAATTTCATAAATAAAAGAAAGATTGTTTAAAAGGGTGTCAACTTTATATTCCTCAAAAACTTCTGCCACTGCTTTATCAATGTTAAAGTAAACAAATTTAGGTTTTATTTGATCTTTTCGGGGTGATGTTTTTATTTCTGCAAAATATATATTCTCTAATAACCATCTTGTTTTCTTTTTTGCTAATTGGAGAATTAATTCAAAGACTCTAAAATAACTTATCTTTTCACTAAATATTCCAAGACGAAAATCATTCAATAATGTTTGAAGCTTACTGTTAACTAAAAAAGCCTCCTCGAAAGATGGATAATTAACAAAAATATACTCAGTCTCATCCAATTCCCTTAGCTGATAAGGTTTTAAGTTAAAGCCAGCAAATGCACAAAGAAGGATAAGTTGGCACATACAACACTTTCTATTGTAGGAAATACCATTTTTTATATAATAATTATAGAAATTAGCAAAACCACTACTACTAATACCTAAAATAGAAAAATCACCTTCACTAAATTCTGAAATACTCTCTTCTGAAAAGCTATTTCCACATAAAATACATAAATTTTCCCCATTTTTTCTTCTACCTATTGGATCTAAATATTTTTCCTTAAAATCTTTAGGTCTCTTTGGTCTAATTCCTTTTGGATTAGCAACTACGCTTTTATTAAAATAAAAGCGCCCTAAAAAGTCTGCTTGTGCTTTAAATTTAGAAACAGAATCAAAATTTCCCAAAATATTATCAACAATTTTCTTTGTTTTTTCTTTGTCTTTTTCAGCTTTTGTTATGTTTTCTAATTCACTTATAAGTTCGTTGATCTGGTTTATAAAATCTTCTTTTATATTCTCAATCTCTTTCATAAAAGCATTCCAATTCT
>JBKBIY010000189.1:0-1619 GCA_046294045.1 bacterium
TACAGGGGTTTTAAAGATATTTTTTAGAGTTTGATTTAGAGCATTTACGGCTTTAAAGGTGGTAATATTTTTTTTATTTATTCTAAATAGGAGGAAGTTAGTAGGTTTTTTTGAAAATTGAATTTTTATTTTTTCTTCTACTATGAAATCTTCGGGTAGGCATTTTATTTTCATTAATTAATTTGTTACTAAATTTAAGGTTGTATATTTTGTATAAAGTTAAGGAAATAGTTAAAAATTGGGTGCGGGTTAAATAGGCGCGAATTAAACTCAGGGTGAAACTGGACTCCAATAAAGAAACTTAAATTTTTCATTTCTATTATTTCTACCAGTTTATTTTCTGGGTTGATACCGCTTATAATTAATCCGTTATGCTCAATTTCTTTGTTATATTTTTCAATGAAAGATTGATTTATTTCGTATCTATGGCGATGCCTTTCTTCTACTTTTTCCTTTAAGTAAATTTTATAAGCTAAGGTTTCTTTTTTTATAATACAGGTATAATTTCCTAATCTCATTGTTCCACCTAAGTTTATTATATTTTTTTGATTTTCGAGTTTATCTACCACTGGATATGGGGTATGTGAGTCAAATTCGGTAGAATTAGCTTGCTTTAACCCTAATACGTTTCTAGCAAATTCTATAAAAATTAACTGTAAGCCTAAGCATATTCCCAAAATAGGAAAATTATTTTCTCTTGCAATTTTTATAATTTCTATTTTACCTTCTGTTCCTCTTTCTCCAAATCCTCCAGGAATTATTATTCCCTGAGTTTTTTTGTAATCAAAATTTTTTATATTTTCTGAATCAACCCAATTTATTTCAAGATTTAGATTGTTTTTTATTGCTGAATGTAAAAGAGCTTCACTAAGGCTTTTATAAGAATCTCTTAATTTTGTGTATTTACCTACAATAGATACCTTTACTTTTTGTAATTTTTTTAGGTTGATAAGTATTTCATTAATTTTAGCCCATCTGCTATCTTTGTGTATTGTTTTACTTATTTTTCTTAAATCTGCTTTTTTAATTTTTAGTTTACTAAGTAAATTTTTATGAAATTTGTTTTTTAGTAGGTATAGAGGTATTTGATAGATATATTTAAAATTTGGTATATCTATGATATTGGAAGGGTTTAGATTTGAAAATAGAGCAATTTTTTCTCTTATTTGTTTTAGATTACTTATTTTATGGGGGGTTTGGGGTATTCTTAGTATTATAAAATTAGGTTGGATTCCTAATGAAGTTAATTGTTTTACTGAATGTTGGGTAGGTTTGGTTTTTAATTCATTTGTATTTGGTATGTATGGTACATAGGATACATGGATAAAAAGTGTATTAGGAAATTCTATTTTTGTTTGTCTTGCGGCTTCTAAGAAGGGTAAACTTTCGATATCTCCCACTGTACCGCCTATTTCTATTATTCCTATGTCAAAATTTTTGGTTTTAGAATATATTTGTTCTTTGATTTCATTTGTTACGTGAGGAATGACTTGTATAGTTTGTCCTAAAAATTCTCCTTTTCTTTCTTTTTCTATTACATTTAGATAAATTTTTCCGCTTGTTATGTTATTTTCCTTTGGAAATAGGAGTGAAGAGAATCTTTCGTAGTGTCCGATATC
>JBKBIY010000018.1:0-14525 GCA_046294045.1 bacterium
ACCTTTCAACTATGAAGTACGTAGATGCTGTAATAGGAAACTCTTCAAGTGGAATCATAGAAGCCCCAGCTTTGGGAGTAGCGACAATAAATATAGGAGATAGACAAAAGGGGCGGATTAAACCAGAAAGTGTAGTAGATTGTTTGCCAAATAAAGAATATATTCTAAAAGCAATAGATACCGTTCTTTCCGCTGAATTTAAGCAAAGATTAAGAAATATTAAAAATCCATATGGAGATGGAACAACTTCACTGAAAATAGTTGATATTCTTAAAAAATCGTTACCAATAAATAATTTAAAGAAAGAATTTTATGATATAAAGGATTTTCAGAATGACCGATTTTAAAGATCTCTTTATTAATAAATCTGCATCAATTATAGAAGCAATGAAACAATTAGACAAAACTGGTAAGAAAATTCTTTTTGTAGTAGATGACGACCAAACATATATAGGCACTCTTACAGACGGAGACATAAGAAGATATATCTTAAAAACAGGAAAATTAGAGGGAAAAGTTCTTGATGCGTGTAATAAAAACTCTTACTTTGAAAAAATAGGATATGACAAAAACAAAGTATTAAGTATAATGAAGGAAAATTATCTAAAGTATGTACCTGTACTTGATAACAATCAAAAAATTGTAGAAATCATTAGTTATGAAGAAAGAGAGATAAAATCTAAACTTCAAGCTATTAAATCTATTGATATTCCGGTAGTAATTATGGCTGGTGGTTTTGGCACAAGGCTTGAACCTGTTACAAAAATACTGCCTAAACCTCTTATACCTATAGGTGATAAAACAATTTTAGAAATTATAATGGAAAAATTTCTTGAATATGGAATAAAAGAAATATGGCTTTCCCTTAATTATAAGGCTTATATGATAAAATCTTACCTATCTGAACTTAACTTACCAATAAAAATTAACTATATAGAAGAAACAAAGCCTCTTGGTACAATTGGCAGTTTGTATATGCTAAAAAACAAAATAAATGTAGAAAAATTTATTCTTACAAATTGTGATATAATAGTTGATATAGACTATATAGATCTTTTAAGATTTCATAAGGAAAATAAAAATGATATTACGATAGTTTCCTCTGTTAAAAATTACAATATACCCTATGGAGTCTGTATGATTGGTGATAATGGTACATTAAATAAAATTGAGGAAAAACCTGAAATTAATTTTCTTGTAAATACTGGTATGTATGTTATCAACAGTGAACTGCTTAAGTTAATACCAGAAAATCAACTTTTCCATGCTACACATTTTATCGAAAAGGCTCAAAAAGAAGGTTACAAAATCAAAGTATATCCTATAAGTGAAAATTCCTGGATTGATGTAGGAGAATGGAACGAATATAAGAAGGCATTAGAAAGGTTAATAATATGATAATAAAAATTAAATAATGGAGGGAAAAATGTGAAATATTGCAAAAAATGTGTCATGCCAGATACAAGACCTGGTATCATATTTGATAATGAAGGAGTTTGCTCTGCTTGTAGAAATTATGAATATCTATCCACAGTAAATTGGCAACAAAGATGGATTGAACTTGAACAATTATGTAGTAAGTATAGAAACATCAATGGTAAAGGTTATCCTGATTGTATAATAGCTATCTCCGGAGGAAAAGATAGCCATTTCCAAACTCACATTTTCAAAGAAAAATTAAGAATGAATCCTATTCTTGTAACCGTAGAAGATAATTTTTCGATGACAGAAGCTGGTATTCATAATTTAAAAAATATTTCTGAAGAATTTGGATGTCATATAATAAGCTTAAAACCAAATATTAAGGTACAGAAAAAAGTAATGAGATATACTTTTGAAAAATATGCAAAACCTAATTATATTATTGATAGATATATATACACATATCCTTTGTACATCGCAGTTAAATTTTCGATACCATTAATTGTATATGGAGAAAATGTTAGTTTTACCTATGGAGGATTTAATTCAAAAGAAACATATTCAGCAAGAGAACAGATATCAAATGGAGTTGCATCTGGAATAGAACTTGAAGAATTATTAGAAAATTGCAGATTAACCGAAGATGATTTGATATTTTTTAATCCTCCTGAATCGAAGGATATTGAAAAGCTTGAACCTATTTATCTTTCTTACTTCGTAAAATGGAATAGCTATAGAAATTATGTTTTTGCTCGAAAGAGGGGTTTTCGTGATTTAACTCACGAATGGAAAAGAACTAATCACATTGAAGACTATGATCAAATAGATTCAAGAGCCTACTTAGTTCATCCTTGGTTGAAATATCCAAAGTTTGGTCATGGACCAGCAACAGACTATGCAAGTAGATTAATTCGTTATGGCTTAATAACAAGAGAAGAAGGTATTAATTTAGTTAGAGAGTATGATCATAAACTTGATCCTTTAGCAGTGAGAGATTTTTGTCAATTTTTAGGATATAGAGAATCAGAATTCTGGGCAATTGTTGATAAATTCTATAATCCTGATCTTTTCACTAAAAATGAATTTGGAGAATGGGTATTAAAAAATCCAATTTGGGAACAGTAAATTTTTACTGTTATGATAAACAGTAAAAAGATATTAGCAATAATTCCAGCAAGAGGGGGTAGTAAAAGACTTTCCAGAAAAAATATTTTGAATCTTGCTGGAAAGCCTTTAATATGTTGGACAATTGAAGCAGCCTTAAATAGTAAGTATATTGATAAATTAATTGTTAGTAGCGAAGATGAAGAAATACTTGAAATAGCAAAAAAATCAGGAGCAGAAATATTAGTAAGACCAAAAGAACTCGCTACTGACGAAGCTAAAATAATTGATGTAGTTTTTCATGTACTTAAAAATATAGAAGAAAATTTTGATATTATTATATTACTTCAACCCACAAGTCCCTTAAGAGAAAGTAAACATATTGATGAAGCTCTGAATTTATTAATAAAAAAAGATGCTAACGCTATCGTAAGTGTTTGTGAAGCAGAACATAATCCTCTTTGGTGTAATACTTTACCAGAGGATGGAAGCATGAAAAATTTCTTAAGGAAAGATATTATAAATAGAAGAAGTCAAGATTTAGAGAAATATTATAGACTTAACGGTGCGATATATATTTGTAAAACAGAAAAGCTTTTAGTCGAGCAAAGCTTTTTCTTGGAAGATAATATCTATGCTTACATAATGGATAGGAAAAGTTCAGTGGATATAGATGACGAAGTAGATTTTAAATTAGCAGAAATACTTATCAAAGCTAAATACGATGGATTTAGTTTATAGGGTTTTAAATTCTTCTTTGTTTAGAGCTTCTGGGGTTTATGTAATAGGTTCTTTCCTAAATGTAAGTATTCCTTTTTTGCTATTACCCATACTTACAAGGTATCTGTCTCCTGTTGATTATGGGATTATATCTATGTTCTCCTTATTACTCTCCGTTTTTGGTATTTTTATCGGTTTAAGTGTACACGGAGCTATAAATAGGGCATATTTTGAAAAAGAGATAAATTTTAAAGAGTATGTTTTTAATTGTATATTAATTTTAGTAGGTAGTAGTATACTAACTTTACTTATATCTTTATTGTTTTTGGAGTTTATTTCAAAGGTTACTTCCGTTCCAAAAAACTGGATACCTTTTGCAGTTGTTATTAGTTTTTTTCAATTCATAGTTTCTTCTACTTTATCCATATACCAAGCAAGGATGATAGCAAAAAAGTATGCAATTATACAATTTTCTCAGGTTTTAATAAATGTTATACTATCTATAGTTTTTGTTGTTTTAATAGGCTGGAAATGGGAGGGAAGAATTTTAGGGATAGCTATTTCAATAGTTTTCACTGGGCTTATATCTATATATATCCTAAAAAACTGGATAGAATTGAAATTCAATATTAATTATATTAAGCATTCTTTAAAATTTGGTATACCGCTGATTCCTCACTCATTAGGTGGAATATTTATGGCTTTAACAGATAGATTTATTATAACAAACCTATTGGGAATCAAAGAAACAGGAATATACACTGTAGGATTACAATTGGGTAGCATTGTAATCCTTCTTGCTGACGCGTTTAACAAAGCTTATGCTCCTTGGCTTTTCAAAAAGCTCGAGCAAAATGATGATTCTATAAAAGTTAAGATAGTAAAATTTACTTATCTTTATTTTATTTTGATAACAATCTTTGCTTTACTTACAGGATATAGTGGACCTTACGTAACAAATTTTTTAATTGGTAAAGAATTTTTCGATTCAGCACCGGTAATTTTATGGATTGCCCTTGGAGGAGCTTTTAAAGGAATGTACTATATGGTAATAAATTATATTTTTTATACTCATAAAACTCATATTTTAGCTTGGATATCTTTTAGTGGAGGAATGATGAATATACCTCTTACATATTTTTTTGTAAAGCGTTTTGGCATCGAAGGAGCAGCCTTTTCATATTGTATGATATCTTTTATAATATTTGTTTTTACATGGATTTTTTCAAGTCAGGTTTACAAAATGCCATGGATTAAATCAAATATCTTAAGAAGGAGTTAAAAAATATTGAATATTAGGAAATTTTTAAAAATAGAAGAAGATGGAGAGCTTCTTAAGTATAAAATTACTGAATATGATTTACCTTTATGGTTATTTATCAGATCTGAAATTTTACTTTTCTATCTACCCCAAAAATTGTATAATCTAAAAAGTGGGCATATTAAAGTGGATCCTCGAAAGTTACCTTTTACTAAAAAGATAGATTATCTTACGAAAACTTTGATAAGAAATCCTTTTAGGGATAAAAAAGCAGACATATTGATTTTTGGTGCAGGAATTAATAATGTTTTAGAAAGTAATTATTATTTTTGTAGACTTTATGATCCGTTTTGGATTGCTCTTAAAGA
This sequence comes from bacterium, assembly GCA_046294045.1. Lineage (GTDB taxonomy): Bacteria > DRYD01 > DRYD01 > DRYD01 > DRYD01 > DRYD01. The sequence goes on from JBKBIY010000018.1 coordinate 4,876, forward strand.
TAAAATGCAACTAATAGAAAGTTCCAATAAATTCACCTACCCTACCCCAAGATTTAATAACAAAGTTTTATATAGTGATTTTATTCCTGTAATAAGCAGGTTTATTTATAAATTTGTAAAAGTTTCAAAAGAAGAATTGAATGCAATTGATAGATTACTAATAACATTAAATAAAAAAATAAAGGATTCAACAAAGCTAGATGTGCAAGATTATTTAGAGGAGAAAAAAATTGGAATTATTAGCCTAATTAAAATAATTAAAAGTAGAATACCGTTATATAAAAAATTATTAAAATCAAAGAAGCCAAAACTTTTTATCTTAGAGGATGCTCATTACGGTGGTTATACAGATCTAGTTTATATAGCTAAACAAATAGGTATAAAAACCGCAGAGTATCAGCATGGTGTTATTGGTAGTAACCATCTTGCATATAACTATCCTTCATCAATTCATAATATTATAGCACCTTATTTACCTGATTATATGCTTTTTTGGGGAGAATATTGGGCTAATAAAACAAATATACCAGGCGAGAAAATAATTATAGGATACCCATATTTAGAAAGCAAAAGTAAAGTATCAAAAAAGGAAAACATTATTTTATTAATATCAAGTGGTTCAATCCCAGATGAAGTTGTTAACTTCGGTTTAGAGTTAGTTAAAATACCAGAGCTAAAAAAATACAAATTCATTTTTAGACCTCATCCTTCAGAAAGACCAGCCGTAAAAGAAAGATATTCCCAGTTAATCGAAGTAGGTTATGATCTTGACTTGGGAAATCTTTATGAAACCTTGCAAAAAGCAGAAATTTGTATAGGTTTAGAATTATCTACCGTTCTTTATGAATCCGTAAGTTTTAAGTGCAAAACATTCCTAAAAAAAACAATAGCATCTTCTTTGTATATAGAAGATGACTTACCATTTATGACTTTTGATTCCGTTAAAGAATTTCTAGAAAAACTTATAACATACGATAGTATTAGCTTAGATTTTAAGAAAAATTTTCTTTTTGCAAAAGATTCTATATTTAATTTTGAAAATTTCCTAATGGAGTACGTTTATAAATGATTACCATTATTGATTATAAAATGGGTAATATTGGATCTATAGCTAATATGATAAAAAAGGTGGGTGGAATTTTTGTCATTGCATCAAAACCAGAGGAACTAGCAAAAGCATCCAAAATTATTTTGCCAGGAGTAGGTTCTTTTGATTACGGTATAACCAATCTTGAAAAACTTGGTTTAATAGATATTTTAAATGAAAGAGTTTTAGTTAAAAAGGTACCTATTTTAGGAATATGTCTTGGTATGCAAATTATGACAAAATCAAGTGAAGAAGGACAAAAAAAAGGGCTGGGATGGATTAATGCAGAAACAGTAAAATTTAATTTTGGAAATAATAGTATCAAGATGCCGCATATGGGATGGAATACAATTAATATAACAAAAAACTCCAAGCTTTTAAAAGATATGGAAAATAGAGAAAATAGATTTTATTTTGTTCATTCTTATTATGTTAAATGTTTTAATGAAAGTGATATTCTTGCAACCACAAATTATGGAGGAATTAATTTCGTTTCTATCTTTGGACATGAAAATATACTGGGGGTGCAATTCCATCCAGAGAAAAGCCATAAATTTGGTATGCAATTATTAAAAAATTTCCTGGAGAACTATTAAATGCTTAAAACCAGGATTATTCCAGTTTTACTAATGAAAAATAGAGGTATATATAAAGGAGTAAAATTTAAAAATCATAAATATGTTGGTGATCCCATAAATACTGTAAAGATTTTTAATGATAAAGAGGTTGACGAACTTATCATCCTAGATATTGAAGCAAGTTTAAAAAACAAACCCATAGATTTTGAATATTTAAAAAAGTAGTAAGCGAAGCGTTTATGCCTATTGGATATGGAGGAGGAATAAAAACCGTAGATGATGCTAAAAAACTTTTTTCCATAGGTATTGAAAAATGCATATTAAATACCAATGCTGTACTGAATTTTGATCTGATAAAATCTCTAGTAGATAAATTTGGAAGTCAAAGCATTGTATTTTCCTTAGATGTAAAAAAAGATTTTTTGGGAAATCCAAAAGTATTTATTAAAAGCGGAACAGTAGAAACACAATATAACCCTGTAGAAATAGCTAAGATAATGGAAAATTTAGGAGTAGGAGAAATAATTTTGAATAATATTGATAGGGATGGTACTTTTGAAGGGTATGATTTAGAATTAATAAGGACAATTTATAATCAACTAACGATACCTTTAGTAGCTTGCGGGGGCGCAAGAGATATTAAAGATTTAAAATTAGCAAAGGATGCTGGAGCTCATGCCTGTGCAGCAGGAGCTATGTTTGTTTTTCATATGCCACATAGAGCCGTGATAATATCTTATCCTGATTATAATGATTTAAGAACACTTTTAGGAGAATAAAATGCACAAAAAATTTATTGATCTTCTATATACCAGCCTCAAGCATATTTATGAAAACCCAGAAATTAGAAAGTGTACACGATGTTTTATGGATACTACAGCAGAGGGTATTTATTTTGATGAGAAAGGAATATGCAATTATTGTAAAGATTTTGAAGAAATACTAAAAAATCCTAGAAGAAAGATTGAGTTATCATTAGAAGAGCTAATTCATAAAATTCGTAAAGATGGACAGAGCAAACCTTATGATTGTATCGTAGGTATTAGCGGAGGTGTAGATAGTTCCTATACCCTAAAGAAAGTTAAAGAGTTAGGGTTACGTCCACTTGCTGTACATATGGACAATGGATGGGATTCAGAAATAGCTTCTCACAATATTAAAAACTTAATTTCAAGTTTAAATGTAGATCTGTATACGTATGTAATAGATTGGGATGAATATCGAGAACTCATGCAAGCATTCTTTGATGCTGATGTAATTGATATTGAACTTTTATATGACAACGCTATGCTTGCTGTCAATTACCACCTAGCAGCTAAATATGGAATAAAATTTATACTTGCCGGTACAAATACTGCTAACGAAGGTATGCAAATACCTAATAACTGGAGCTGGTTTAAACGCGATAAAAAAAATATCTACTCATTAGCAAAGAGAAACAAGGTAAGAATAAAAACTTTTCCGGCAATAGGTACTTTAGATTTTATTATTTATGAATTTATAAAAGGAGTAAAATGGATCTCCTTTCTTGATTATCTTCCTGAGTATCATAAATACAAAGCTTTAGAAGAGTTAGTTAAAGATTGTAAATATAAACCATATCCATATAAACATTACGAATCAGTTTTTACCAGATTTTATCAGGGCTATATTTTACCTACTAAATTTGGCGTAGATAAACGAAAATTACATCTTTCTACACTGTATATAGCGGGTCAAATTTCTAAAGAAGAAGCTTTAAGACAGTTATCTGGAATTCCTTATCCCTCAGAGAAAGATTTAAATGATGATATTGAATATTTCTTAAAAAAGATGGAATGGACAGAAGAAAAATTTTGGGAGTACCTTCAAAGACCTGCAAAGTCTCATTCTATTTACGGTAGTGAAAAGTGGCTGGATGAAATGTTAAAAAAACTTTATAAAAAACTAAGAAAAATAGTAAAAAAGATATTTAAATGAAGTCTAGAATAAAATGAGCTATGATGAATTTTATTTTGAACAAAATCAAAAAGTTGTACATATTACTACCGTTCATCCAGTATTTGATACTCGCATTTTTCATAAAGAAGCAAAAACATTAGCACAAGCAGGGTATGATACAACATTAATAGCACAACATAATCAAAATGAAACTATTAACAAAATAAATATACTTGCTTTACCTAAGCCCAGGAATCGTTTTGCTCGTATATTTATTCTTTCTTGGCAAGCTTTTAAATTAGCTATGCAAAAGAAAGCACATATTTACCATTTTCATGATCCAGAGCTTTTACCAATTGGAGTATTACTTAAACTATTCACTCAAGCAAAGGTTATTTACGATGTCCACGAGGATGTACCCCAGCAGATACTTACTAAACATTGGATTCCAGTTTACTTACGAAAACCAATTTCTACACTTTTCAATATTATTGAGAAATTGTTAACAAAATTTATAGATGCTGTTGTTGTAGCTACCGAAGGTATCGCTGAAAAGTTTGCAAAATTTAATCCGGTTGTAGTTCACAATTACCCTGATTTGGAAATGTTACCAAATTTGTCAAAAGTTCACAAAAAAGATTCAAAAGTATTGGTATATGTAGGAGGAATTAGCCGTATACGGGGAATCTTAGAAATCATTAGAGCATTAGAATACCTTGATCATATTAACGATTTGCGTCTTGATCTAATAGGAAAGTTTGAACCTCCAGAGTTAGAAAACGAGCTTCAAAAATTACCTGGTTACAAGCGGGTTCGTTATCTAGGATGGTTACAACCAACAGAGATTTATAATCACATTAAGGAAACTAATGCAGGGCTTGTTTGTTTGCATCCTGAGCCTCGCTTTATAAAAGCCTTGCCCGTCAAGCTTTTTGAATATATGGCAGCTGGATTACCAGTAATATCTTCAAATTTTCCTTTATGGAAAGAAATTGTAGAAGGTAATAAATGTGGGATTTGTGTCGATCCACTTAATCCAAAGGATATTGCTCAAGCAATTGAGTATTTACTTACCCATCCCGAAGAAGCCCAGAAAATGGGGCAAAATGGTAGATTAGCAATAGAACAAAAATATAATTGGAAAATAGAATCACAAAATCTCCTTAAACTATACCAAAATTTACTAAATAAAGGAAACGAATAGTTTTTCAAAAACAGTATATAGAGGAGGAATGATTTATGATGATTGAAAATATCAAAACCGTAGGAATAATAACTTACCATTATCCTCATTTAAAAACTGAACAAGTTTTGCATAGGATACTGCATAAGAATTACACTCTAAAAATTTACGCTTTACCTTTTAAACCCAGACCATCCCGTGAAGTTCTTTTTCATCACAGACCCAATCAAATGATTGCAGTAGCACCACAAATTATAGCAGAAAAATATAATATTCCTTACAAAATATGTCAAGAAGATAAGGAAATTGATAATTCTTGTGATATCTATCTCTTGCTTGGAAGAATTTCTTCTATTAATGCAGGAGAAATAATAACAATTGTACCCACTTCTGTATATAAAATAGACAGCTTGTAAACCCTTGCAAGAAGACATTATAAAAATGAGATCGATTGTCTTGCAAGATTTGATGAATTTTTAAAAAACCTGCAAAATCCTTTTAAAGATATTGAACCCGATGAACCAACAAAAAGAATGCCCCTTGCAAAAGAAAAAGAAATGGTTAGAATATTTGATATATATCTAGAGAAATATGGGAATTAGTAAAATGAAGATTGCAAGTATAGTTGGGGCAAGGCCACAGTTTATAAAACTGATGCCTATTGTAAAGGCAATTGAAAAGTATAAGGTTGAGAATAATTCAAAAATCCATCATATCATCATACACACAGGGCAGCACTATGATTACTTGATGGATAAAGTTTTCTTTGATGAGCTTGGGCTTCCTGAACCTGATTACAATCTTGAAGTTGGCTCTGGAACTCATGGCTACCAAACTGGCGAGATGATAAGAAGGATAGAAGAGGTACTGATAAAAGAAGGTCCAAATCTGGTTTTGGTATATGGAGATACCAATTCAACCCTTGCAGGTGCCCTTACAGCAGCAAAGCTTCATATACCTATTGCCCATATAGAAGCAGGTTTAAGAAGTTACAATAAAAAAATGCCTGAGGAGATAAACAGGGTTTTAACAGACCATCTATCAGATTATCTATTTTGTCCTACACAAGCATCGGTAAGAAACCTTGAAAAAGAAGGGATAACTCAAGGGGTTTACTTAGTGGGAGATGTGATGTATGATGCAGCTCTGCAATGTCTGGAAATCGCCGAAAAGAAAAGCAATATACTGGAAAAACTAAATCTAAAACCCAAGGAATTTATCTTATGCACAATCCATCGTGCAGAGAATACCGATAACAAGGAAAGACTTAAGTCTATATTTTTATCCTTGATAGAGATTGCAAATAATGGTATTCTTGTAATATTTCCAATGCATCCGAGGACAAAGAATGTTTTTAACTCTTTGGGTTATTCTATTAATTCTTTGCCCAATAATCTTCGCATAATAGAGCCTGTTTCGTATTTTGATATGCTTGTACTAGAAAAGAATGCAAAGGCAATTTTAACCGATTCGGGTGGGGTGCAAAAGGAGGCTTTCTTTTTTCGTGTACCCTGTGTGACCTTGCGGGAAGAGACAGAATGGGTGGAGACAGTGGAAACAGGATGGAATGTGCTTGCAGGATGTGAGCTGGAGCGCATCGTTCAGGCAGCTTTGGAACCCAAAAAAGGCAAAAGCAATGTTTGGCCTTATGGAGATGGGAAAGCAGGAGTAAGGATTATTAAAGAAGTTACCTGTAAAGATTTGAAGTTACAAGAATATTTAGAATTCAAAGGAGAGACAAGATATGGTATCTAACAAAAAGCTCTTTATCACAGGTGGTGCTGGTTTCATTGCTACTAGCTTAATTAAACGGCTTATTAGCAGCAATGAAATAATAGTCTACGACAACTTTTCCCGCAACGCCTTAAAAGAATCGGGTTTATGGAACCACTCTAACATCAGGGTTATACAAGGAGATATTTTAGATTACAAATTTCTTAAGAACAGTATTCCTCAAGATATTGACATAGTTTTACATATGGCAGCTATTGCTGGAATAGATACAGTTATTAAGAATTCAGTAATGACAATGGAAGTTAATATGATAGGAACCTATCATCTATTAAAAGCTATTAAAGAGTTAAATCTTTTAGAAAGAATTGATAGATTTATTAATTTCTCTACCAGTGAAGTTTTCGGTATAAATGCTTTTCGTGTGAATGAAAAGTCTTCTACTAATTTACAACACTGTTGGAGAAGCTCGTTGGACTTATTCAGTTAGCAAATTAGCAAGGGAACATTTGACATATAGTTAATACAAACAATTTGGTCTTCGTGCTGTTAATATTCGTCCCTTTAATGTTTATGGACCCGGGCAAGTAGGTGAAGAGGAGCTATTCATCATTTCATTATCCGTGCAATCAAAAATGAACCTTTAATTATTCATGGTGAAGGTAATCGAATCAGGTCTTGGTGTTATATTGACAATAGGCAATTTGTTGAACGCTACCATGATTCCCGAATAGTAGCTAAAAGATTACTTGAATTATATAACAGTTTATAAAAGTGATATTAAAAGTTCTATTAGGAGATGGTAAAATGAAAGAAAAAATTATAAAAATCCTAATGTTTATATTTCTTTTAGGGGGGGTTAGCATATACACAGGAAATTTACAAAATAAAAGGTATTGGCTTTAAAGAAGGAGCATGGGCAGAATACAAAATGGAAGGATATGGAGTAAGAATCCAAAGAGATAAAGAAGAAAAAATAGTAGGAAAAATGCTAGCTAAACTTATTTCATTGGTAATTAAAGAGAAAAAATATTTTGGAATTGAAATAGAAGGATTAGAAGATTCTCCTTTTGAAGGATATACTTTTGCAACGGTTTATGAAAAAGATGGCCAAGATAGTTATTATTTGGTAAAAACTAAGGGCGCACCAGCTATTTGCATGAGGGGAAATTTTTCTTATGGAGAAGATATTCCTGAATATTTTGACAAGAAAAATATTGAACCAGAATATGAAGTTAATTTATCAATTTGGAAATTCATTGGTGAAGAAGACATAACTTTGGAATCAGAGAAGAAAATCGAAGTCCCCACTTATTTAGTATTAAACCAAGAAACTATTGGTAATATAAGCCGAGCAATTACTTTCATTTCCACCTAAACCTTAAAAATTTTTACTTATATTTCAAGGTGCTAATGATCCAAGAGTTAAAAAATATGAAACTGACCAAATTGTTAACATTCTAAAAAAAATAAATTAAAACTATATAGAGAAATTGAAAAATTCCTCGAAAAACATCTGAAAAATGGTAATAAATAAATATTATAATGAACATAGAAAAATATGCTTGCCTTATCTGCTCCAACCTGCAAACTCAATTTTACCCCAGTGAATACTGCAGACTATTTATATTGCTCCGCCATTTAATAAAGAACAAGATGCAGATTATCTTTACAATGTGAAAAGTATGATTATAATGGTAATTGGTTAGTCAATTCATTGAAATGCTAGAAAATCCCTTTGTATACAAGATAAAATATTGAAAAGAGGATAATTTTAATGAAGATAAGGAATTTATCATAAAAGAGATTAAAGATTACAATTAAGATATATCGAACCAGAGTTTAAAAAGTTATATGGAGATACAAAGGTGTTAAAATTAAGAGGGCTTTATTATATAACGCATATAGACAATATTCCTTCAATCTTGGAAAGAGGCATTCTATGTCACAGGTTAATAGAAAAGGAAAATATAAAATATACACCCATCTATAATGTTGATATCGTAGCAAGTAAAAAAGAAAAGAAATTGCCTGATGGCAGAAATTTATGGGATTTTGCCAATCTTTACTTTCAACCAAGAAATGCAATGCTTTACCGAGTAGTACTCGATTTGGGAATAGAAAATATAGCAATCGTAGGATTAAAAAATAGCATATTATACAAGGAAGATATATTCATTGAAAATGGCAATACAGCAAGTCCATATACAATTATTTTACCTATAAAACAAGCACGAAAACATATTAAAGATATCAGGAAGAAAGTTGACAGAGAATGGTGGGCATTAGAAGACGGTTCAAAAAGAGAGTTAATGGCAGAATGCTTAGTTCCAGGCAAGGTTAGCTCCTCTTATATTAGTGAAATATATGTTCCAAACCATGAGGTTAAAAGCAAATTACAATCCAAAATTCCAGAAGTAAACATTCCAATTATTCCTGAACCAGAACTGTTTTTCCTTCCTTCACGGAGTATTGAGCTTACAGAAAATCTTTCACTTGTTAATGGTGATATGTTCTTTTCAAGAATGCAAACATTGACTATAAGCGTCAATACTGTTGGAGTAATGGGTAAAGGACTTGCCTCAAGAACCAAATATCAATTTCCCGATGTATATGTTAAATACCAAGATTTGTGTAAAAAAGGAATTTTAAAAATGGGAAAGCCCTATCTTTATAAACGTGAAGCATCCTTAGATTATATCTTAGCAGATGAACCAGAAAAATTGACTGACTTAAACTTACAAACATGGTTTTTGCTATTTCCTACAAAAAATCATTGGAAAGAAATGGCTAACCTAAACGGGGTAGAAGAAGGCTTAAAATGGCTTGTTGAAAATTATAAAAAAGAGGGGATAAAATCCTTAGCTGTTCCAGCATTAGGTTGCGGTCTTGGAGGGCTACCATGGTGGACAGTGGGACCAATGCTTTGTCGTTATCTAAGACGGTTAGAACTCCCTGTAAAGTTATATTTACCTCGTGAAGTAAAAATACCAGAAGAACAACTTTCAAAAAAGTTTTTACTTGGTGATTAATACATATTAAAAAATCACAAAGAAGAATTGAAAAAGAAATATCATCTTAAGAAAATAGGTATTTTTGGCTCTTATGCTAAAAGAGAGTAAAGTAGTAAAAGTGACGTAGATATAATTGT
>JBKBIY010000190.1:0-1549 GCA_046294045.1 bacterium
TTGCACCAATGTTAGCAAAAAAATTCTCTGTAATATTGATATTTTGAGTAATCGTATTTCTAAAGAAATAATTGTTAGGCCTGTGATTATAGTTAAAATTGACATTTAGCAATCTTAGATTAAAATAATCGTTGTATTTAAAATTTAGATTATAAGAATGAGTTCTTAGAAATTCTAAATTAAGTTCATTTGAAATAAAGCTTTTATAACTGGTTTGGACCACTCCACTAAAAACTTGATTTTCATCAGGGGCTATTTGATTAAAATCATAACCTAAACTCACACTCTTTTTTGAGTCAAAATGATAAATAGCATAAAATTTGGGGGTGAAAAAAATCTCATTTGATTGGTCTGATGACTCCACATCTCGAAGATACAGTTTGTTATAAATAGAATTCAATCCAAATTTGAAAGATATTTTTTCGGAATTATACACCAAAACAGGATGGATATTGATATTAGAAATATCATATAAATTGTTGTTTGAAAAATTTTCAGAAACCAATTGATTGTTACTGTCAGTTAGGCTTGTTTTTAACGTGGTTCTGTTATTAAAAAAATTAGAATGCAAACCCAAGGAAAATTTGTTTTTTGAGTAATAATATGAACTTTTCCAATTGATATAATCTTTTGAAAAAACACTTTCTTGATTGGAGGCTATTAAACCATCTATAGCTGTACCTGGGCTAATGTTAAGACTCTGTGGAGCACTACTTATTACGTGATGGATTGAAACCACTAAGGCTTGATTATCTTTAACTTTATAGGTTGAATTAAAAAACTGATTTAAATTTAGAGTTTCAGTAACTATATGATTGAATTGTTCTAAACTATTATTTATACTGAAATCTTTAAAATTTGTGTTACTATAAAAAAATTTACCAAGATATTCCCAATGAAAATTTTCTCTCTCCTTGTTTAAGAATTGAAATTTAAAGTCATATAATTTTGGGCTTTTATTTTGATCATTTGACTCTGAAATCACAAAGATTTCGCTGTTTGAGAAGATAGTAGAGTTGTTCGATTGAATCCTAGATAGTTTATCTAAGTAAATTCCAGTATTAAAACGCAAACTTGATTTTTTCTTTATTTTACCCAAAAAGTTAAATGAGCTGTAAAAATTTCTATTAATTCTGTGAAATTTATTCTCTAATTCTGAATAAAAATTTCCTTCACTTATGAGGGTATTAGAATTTAAATTTCTATTTTTAAACTTTCTAAAGAAACAATTTTGGACTCTAAATCATATGGGGTATTATTGATTCCAACATTATTAAAAGAATTTACGGTAAAGCCTTTTGCTTTTTTATTGACGAGTAGTCCTGTCAAATCGTTATGCCACCGATCTTCTATACCATAGCCTACTGAGACATTTCCTGAAAAATCAGTTTTCCCTTTTTTTAAAATTAAATTCAATGCGACCTCATCAGAATTGCGAATACCTTTCAAAAGAGTGTTTTCTTCAAAATTCTCAATTCCTTCAACTTTTTCAATCATACCGGCGTTAAAGTTTCTACTTCCAAAAAAATAATTTTTATCAAATAAAAAG
>JBKBIY010000191.1:0-1509 GCA_046294045.1 bacterium
ATGGTGTTAATAAATAAAGAAATCCAGAAGATAAAGATTGCCATTACCTCAATTTGTACACTACGATGTCTTCATTGTAGGGTAGATAAAACACTAAATATAAAACCGACTATTAAGGATTGTTATAAAGCAATTGACCTCTTTCTAAATTCCCCTGGAAGATTCAAAAGGCTTGAGGTATATGGTGGTGAGCCATTTATAGAGTTTGAAAACTTAAAAAAAATTACTTCTTATGCCAAAAGAAAAGCAAAAAAGAAAAAAATAAAATTAACTCTTCAAATTGCAACAAATGCAACATTAATAAACAACAAAATAATAGAATGGCTTAAGAGAAATAAAGAGATAATAATAGCAGTAAGTTTTAATGGAACCTTAAAAAGTCAACAAGCAATTAGGAGATTTCCTGATGGAAAGAGTAGTTACAAGATAGTGAAGGAAAATATCAAAAGAATAGTTAAATCAATAGGACAAAATAGAGTAGTGGCGATATATTGTGTAGATCCAATTTTTGCTAAAGATGCATTTAGGGACTTTAAAGAAATAATCAAAACAGGTATCAGAATTGTAGCTATAGAATGTGCTCATGGAAGAGGATGGAATGAGGAAAGATACCTTGAATTTGAAAAAAACATAAAAGATATAAATCATTATATCTTAACTCAAGCAAAAAAAGATATCTTTATATTCCACGAAAAATTTATAGAATTGCTAAGGCTTAAAGGCAAAAAAGTTCCAGAGTGTCCTTTTTATTTTGACCTTGAGATGTATCCTGATGGAAATTTAGGTTTTTATCCATATCCTTTTGTAAATTATGCCTCTCTAAAGGATAAAATTAAAATTGGAAGCATTAAAGAAGGGATATATGAAAAATACAAAAAATGTACTTATCATCCACAAAAATGTAACCTTTGCATCAGAAACTATTACACTATAGCTGAGCTTTATGATGGTAGCATAGCATACCATAAAATACGCGAGAGTGAAATAGATAATCTTTTCTACACCATAGTGAGAAATTCTAAAAAGGATAAAGTCTTAAAGTTTTATTTAACAAAACTTACCGAAGTATTAAAAGGATTTTACAAATGATTCTTGTAAAATCAATTAAAAATTATGGAAGAGATTTATAAAAATTCTAATATACTTTTAAAAATGGGGGTGAAAAGAGACGAAATCCATAAAAGAATAAAAAATATCAAATGGCCTATAGATCGTTATCCTCAACGCTGTGAAATCACAGTAACACATAAATGTAATCTAAAATGTATGTTTTGCTATGAAGAGAAAGAAAAAATCAAAGATAATCCATCAATAAAACTCATTACAAATACTTTAAGCTTATCTAAAAAGATGGGAAGCTGGATATGTGTCATTATTGGTGGAGAGCCTACTTTAAGAAAGGATATTGCTTTAATAGGAAGAATTGCAAAAAAAATAGGATATGAGTGCATAGTATTAGCTACAAATGGTACAAATCTGGCTAATGAAAAATACCTAAAAACACTTATA
>JBKBIY010000192.1:0-1432 GCA_046294045.1 bacterium
AAAAATATCAGCTACCCGTAATATTTCTTACAGATAAAGCTATAGCCAATTCCATACAGACTCTAAAACCATTTTCTCTGGAAAATATACGCATAGAAAGAGGTAAAATATTATCCGATGAAGAGTTAAGAGAAATTTTAGATAAAGAAGGAAAATATAAACGATTCAAAATAACAGATGACGGAATATCTCCAAGAATATTCCTCGGTCAACATATTTTTTGGAACACAGGCGACGAACACGATGAAGTAGGACATATTTCAGAAAACCCTCTAAATAGAACCATTATGTTCGAAAAAAGAATGAAAAAAATGGAAACAATTTTAAAAGAAACAAGCAAAGATATAAAGTATAAACTTTATGGACCGGAAGAAGCAAATTACACTATTGTAGGATGGGGATCAGTAAAAGGACCTATTCTTGACAATTTAGAAGAATTAAATAAATACTATAAAATTAACTTTTTACAAATAATACTTCTTAAGCCTTTTCCTGTAGAAATATCAAATATTCTTTCTAAATCCAAGATGGTAATAGGAGTAGAAATGAATTATTCCGGTCAATTATGTAATCTCATAAGAAAAGAAACTGGTATAGAAATAAAAAAGAGAATACTAAAATGGAATGGAAGACCATTTTCAAAAGAGGAAATCTTTAAAGGAATTATGGATGCCATAAATCTGGATCACAATAAAATAGTATGTAATGCAGGGGTATAAAAAATTTTTTTACATAATAGAGAAAGGAAGGTGTAAATATGGCATATAAACTGGCTGATCTGAAAACAGATTACAATATTGATTGGTGTCCGGGATGTGGAGATTTCGGAATACTTAACGCTCTCATGTCATCTTTAGTTGATTTACAATTAGATCTTAATAAAGTGGTAATTGTTTCAGGAATAGGTTGTTCAGGAAAAACCCCTCACTTCATAAATACCGCAGGAATACACACTTTACACGGAAGAGATATACCATTTGCAACTGGAATAAAATTAGCTAATCCTGAATTAACGGTAATAGTCACAGGTGGAGATGGAAATACTTATGGAATAGGTGCAGGACACTTTCTTAATGCAGGAAGAAGAAATGTAGACATAACTTGTTTAGTATACAATAATGGTGTATATGGATTAACAAAAGGTCAAGCTTCGCCTACTTTAAAATTAGGAATGAAAACAAAATCCCTACCTTTACCTAACATAAATGATTCCATAAATCCTCTGGCAATAGCAATATTAAGTGGATATACTTTCGTTGCAAGAGCTTATGCTTATGATGTAAAACATTTAAAGGAAATTATAAAGAAAGCAATTTTACATAAAGGATTAAGCTTAGTAGATATCCTTCAACCATGTCCCAGTTATAACGATATTCATACTAAAGAATATTTTGAACAAACTGTCAATAATTCTAAAAGAATATATAAACTA
>JBKBIY010000193.1:0-1274 GCA_046294045.1 bacterium
GGGTTCGCTTAATGAACCTATGTATTCAGTTCATTATACCTTTTAACAATCCGCCAATCGCCGCCCTGACCGAAGTCAGAACGAAGTTGGAAGACTGTAAAGGTGGGTTTCCCCATTCGGAAATAACCGGATCAAAGGGTGCTAGCGCCTCCCCGGTTCTTATCGCAGCTTGCCACGTCCTTCATCGCCTCTCTACGCCAAGGCATCCGTCAGAAGCCCTTCAACGTTTGATCGTTTCTCAGCAAAACTCATGCTTGGTTTATTCCGCCCGACTGGAAAGTTGCCGGGGGACCAAGCCTGATATTTGTCAGACAATGTCTTCTTCTCGAACATAACCTAAAAGCTCAGGGGAGCCGGTTGCGTTCTTCCTTTACGATTTCAATGCACGCCAACCTTACGGCCGACGGCAAACTTGAATGCGATCACAAGATCCTGGTGGAGCCAGACGGAGTCGAACCGACGACATCCTGCTTGCAAAGCAGGCGCTCTACCAACTGAGCTATGGCCCCATTCCAACAGGAATAGTGCGAAGCCCAGGAGAGCTGTCGGCGATGCCGTCTTGAGGCTGAGAACCCCGGCGAACCAGAAGTCCTGGTAGGCCCGGGCAGACTCGAACTGCCGACCTTACGCTTATCAGGCGTACGCTCTAACCACCTGAGCTACGGGCCTATGGCAGCGACAGCCGGGTTCAGAACCCAGGCTCGCGATCGCGTCACCAATACAACGACCCGAATGGTCGATGCGTCAATGACGAAAGTGGAAAGAGAAACGGAGACGGCGGCGTTCCGCCGTTTGTGCTCGGCGCTGTGAAGCGCTCCGCTATTGGAGCCTCAATAGACAGCCTCGTGAGAGACAGCCTGGAGAAGCATCCTTAGAAAGGAGGTGATCCAGCCGCAGGTTCCCCTACGGCTACCTTGTTACGACTTCACCCCAGTCGCTGACCCTACCGTGGTCGCCTGCCCCCTTGCGGTCAGCGCAGCGCCTTCGGGTAGAACCAACTCCCATGGTGTGACGGGCGGTGTGTACAAGGCCCGGGAACGTATTCACCGCGGCATGCTGATCCGCGATGACTAGCGATTCCAACTTCATGCCCTCGAGTTGCAGAGGACAATCCGAACTGAGACGACTTTTAAGGATTAACCCTCTGTAGTCGCCATTGTAGCACGTGTGTAGCCCACCCTGTAAGGGCCATGAGGACTTGACGTCATCCCCACCTTCCTCCGGCTTAGCACCGGCAGTCCCATTAGAGTTCCCAACTAAATGATGGCAACTAA
>JBKBIY010000194.1:0-1180 GCA_046294045.1 bacterium
GGATCATATCCTAGGAAGACCTTTAGGTTTCGCATACGGGGCTTTCACCCTCTATGGCGTAGCTTTCCAGCTACTTCTGCTACCTGTCGGTTTTGTAACTTCCCCAGAAGCCGGCAGACTTCTGACGGATATGTCCCACTACCCCGACGTAGCTAAGGCTGCCGCCATGGCACTACGTCGGTTTAGGCTCTTCCCCGTTCGCTCGCCGCTACTTAGGGAATCCCTTTCGGTTTCTTTTCCTCGGGCTACTAAAAGGTTTTACTTCGCCCGGTTCGGCTCCTCTTTCGAGGATACCAGCCTATGGGCTGGTGGGTTTCCCCATTCGGGAATCCTCGGATCAACGCTCGCTTGCAGCTCCCCGAGGCTTATCGCAGCTTGCCACGCCCTTCATCCCTTCTGGCTGCCTAGGCATCCACCATGGACCCTTAGCAGCTTGGCCTTTCCTTCTACCTACTTCCTACTACCTTATTCAATTGCCAAGGTCCTTTTTTCTTTTCCTATGGAGACGAGGGGACTTGAACCCCTGACCCTCTGCGTGCAAAGCAGATGCTCTTCCATCTGAGCTACGTCCCCATTCCTATGGGCCTTAGTGGACTTGAACCACTGACCTTACCCTTATCAGGGGTACGCTCTAACCGCCTGAGCTAAAGGCCCTTAGCAGTTTATTAAGGAGACCAATGTAAAGAGCAGGCCTTTCAGCCAATTTTTTGTATAGGTTTTCCCTATAAAGGAGGTGATCCAGCCCCAGGTTCCCCTAGGGCTACCTTGTTACGACTTCGCCCCAGTCATCAGGCCCATCATCGGCCCCTGCCTCCCTTGCGGGTTAGCTCGGGGACTTCCGATGAACCCGACTCCCATGGCGTGACGGGCGGTGTGTACAAGACCCGGGAACGTATTCACGGCGACATTGCTGATTCGCCATTACTACCGATTCCGCCTTCATGGGGGTGAGTTGCAACCCCCAATCCGCACCACGACAGGGTTTAGGGGATTTGCTCCGCATTGCTGCGTTGCGTCCCATTGTCCCTGCCACTGTAGCGCCTGTGTAGCCCAGGGCATAAAGGGCATACTGATCTGACGTCATCCCCTCCTTCCTCCGACTTATCGCCGGCAGTCCCCTGTGAGTACCCGGCTTTACCCGCTGGTAACACAGGGCAAGGGTTGCGCTCGTTGCGGGACT
>JBKBIY010000195.1:0-1107 GCA_046294045.1 bacterium
TTGTATCGTCCATTTCTTATTTGAACAACATTTAGGATTTACTTCTTTCTCAGAATAAAAAACCGATCCGCAGTTTTTGCATTTGATCCTTGCTTTTCCATTTTTGTATAGTTCGTCCAATTTGTCTTGACTTTTTATCCAATGTCTTCCTTTTGGAGGCTCAAATTCTATACCCATCAATGTTCTAGTTCTATTTTCCTTCCTCTCACCAGGTCTATGGTCTAGATCCACCCAGAATAAGTTTTCTTCAAGGAAAGTTTTTATTCGCTCAATAGAAATATTCTTTTCTTTTTCGAGAATTGTAATGATATGAGTAAACAAAATATAATCTTCCGTTTCTTTCCAAAACTCTTTTATAATATTACTCAAAGTTTTACCGTAAAAAAGTAAATAATCTTTAGTATAACTAAGGCTCGATCCGGTTCTTTTCTTTCCAGGGGTTCTACCTAATGTTATCTCATTACAATAGGTATCTTTCCCAAAAATCTCATCCATCAAAGGTCTTACAATCCAATTGCCATTATAATCACACCTTACAAAAATACTCCCCCTTTCATTCAACAAATCCCTTGCCAATCTCAATCTATTTTCTAAAATACTTGCCCATGTAGAATCTTTGTATTTCACATTGTAAAGATAATCTGCATCTTGTTCTTTATTAAATGGCGGATCAATATAAATAGTCTGCACCTTTTCCCTATATTTACCCAAAATAGTATTCAAAGCCTGCCAGTTTTCACTTTTTATAAGCAAGCCATCCAAAATATCATCTAAATCCCTTTCCTCTGTTAACTTCTCAAGCAACCTCTCTTTAAACTCCAAAGAAAAATATTTAGTATCTATCGGAAGCTTTTTATATTCTCCTTTTGAAAACAAATCATCTTTCCCTTCAACTTTACCAAAACCCAATTCCTCCCATTCCCTCAATTGCTCCTTATTCCTCAAAACCTCATCTAAAATCCCTTGCAAAAACTCCTCTCCAGCATACTCTTTAATCTTATCCAAGGTTATCACATACTCTGTTTTCAATACAAACTTCTTCTTCTCCCATAGCCTCTTTTGAAAATCTTCAATCTGTGATAGAAAATCAATGATCTTCTCTCCTAT
>JBKBIY010000196.1:0-1096 GCA_046294045.1 bacterium
AATTTTCTATAGTTGGAAATTTATGGAATGATATTTCTGGATATACGCACGGTTGGTCTTTCCCCACCGAAAATTCCGAAATCCTTCTAAAGAGAGTTATAGAATCTACCACAAACACCCCTGACCCCTCTAAAGAGGGGAATAGAGATATTGTTATGGACTTTTTCCTTGGATCTGGTACTACCACGGCAGTAGCACATAAGCTTGGTAGAAAATGGATAGGAATTGAGATGGGAGAACACTTTTGGACAGTAGTTTTACCAAGAATGAAAAAGGTTTTATTTTATGATAAATCTGGAATATCAAAAGAAAAAGATGTTAAGGAAAAATACAATGAAAACAATGCTGGTGGCTTTTTTAAATACCAAATTCTTGAACAATACGAAGATACCCTTGACAACATAGAACTAAAAGAAAACCAAAAAGCACAAGAACTTTTCAAAGATGAATACCTTATAAAATACTTCCTTGATATTGAAACAAGAGAAAGCCCATATCTTTTAAACATTGAAATGCTTAAAAATCCTTTTGCTTATAAGCTTAAAGTAAACCTCTCAGAGGTTGGCGAACCCCAAGAGATGGTAATTGATATACCAGAAACCTTTAACTATCTTTTGGGAATAAAAATCGAAAAGATAAAAACAAGGAACAATAAAAGGAAATACCTATTTATCCTTGGAGAGAAAGAAGGAAAAGATATTGCCATTGTATGGAGAGAATACAAAGATAATTGGGATGAGGAAGATTTCAAAGAAGACAAGGAATTTATAATCAGAGAACTTGAAAGCTGGAAGCCCCACGTTGTTTACATAAACGGGCAAAGTGTTTTAACACCCAAAAACTGGGAAGTAAGATACATAGAGCCAGAATTTAAAAGATTGATGGAGGTGTTAAATGATAGCTAATATAGGATTTTTAAGGGAGCTGTTGCAAGCTCCGATAAAAGATGTAAGAAGTATGCTTTATATCTATTTCAAGCAGTTTAAAGCTGAGATAGATATAAACGATTTATCAATAGTAGTTAATCCTAAACAAGCCGAAAACAATGTTATACTTGTAGCTCATTACGATACTGTCTTTAACGACAAAACTACAA
>JBKBIY010000197.1:0-1037 GCA_046294045.1 bacterium
TAGCACACAAGCTAAAAAGAAAATGGATAGGTATTGAAATGGGCGAGCATTTTTGGACGGTTATTTTGCCAAGAATGAAAAAAGTTTTAGCTTATGATAAATCAGGCATATCAAAGGAAAAAGATGTTAAAGAAAAATATAACGAAAAGGCAGCAGGGGGCTTTTTCAAATACCAAATCTTAGAACAATACGAAGACGCTTTGGATAACATAGAACTAAAAGAAAATCAAAAGATGCAGGACCTTTTCAAAGACAAATACCTTTTAAAATACTTCCTTGATATTGAAACAAGAGAAAGCCCATATCTTTTAAACATTCAAATGCTTAATAATCCCTTTGCCTACAAGCTAAAAGTAAACCTTGAAGAAGTTGGCGAACCAAAAGAAATAACAGCAGACATTCCAGAAACCTTTAACTACCTTCTTGGATTAAAAGTCAAAAAAATAAAAACAAGATACAATAAAAGGAAATATCTTTTCATCTTGGGAGAAAAAGAAGGAAAAGAAATTGCCATAGTTTGGAGAGAATATAACAGCAATTGGAAAGAGGATGATTACAAAGAAGATAAGGAATTTATCATAAAAGAGATCAGAGACTACAAGCCCCATATTGTATATATAAACGGGCAAAGTGTTTTAACTCCCAAACTTGGCACGGAGAATGATATTGCCGAAATAAGATACATTGAGCCGGAGTTTAAAAGGTTAATGGAGGGATGAATTAAAAATGCCTAATCGCTTAATAGAAATATTTGAAGATGCAAAGCTTGTGGAGAAAATAAAAAGACGCTTACCTTACTTATTCCAGCTTGCAGAGTTAGAAAGTTCTAAAGCAGGAAAAACTGGTATGGAAGTTGGCTCATTTAGAGAAAGGATAATAATAGCATTGCTAATTTATAAATTTGGTGAAGAAAATGTTGACACTAAAATTTCTATAAACGAGCCAGAAATAGATGTAAGATTATTTGGTGAGCCTTTATCAATTAAAACAATTACTGGCAAAAGTTTTAGTGGTGTTAAACTCATATGGACTGTTGA
>JBKBIY010000198.1:0-994 GCA_046294045.1 bacterium
ACTAAAATCACCTTGACAGGGACAGCAAGCTGCTAAAGGTCTCAATCTGCCAAAGAGGAATTTAAACGTAGGTTTTATATCAGGTTTAGCATAATCATAGACTGTCTCAATCTGCCAAAGAGGAATTTAAACCCGTCTTCACTTCTTTTCTTTTTACGCTGTCTTTTAGTCTCAATCTGCCAAAGAGGAATTTAAACAAGTTTAATGTAATTTTTGGGCATTTGTTATTGATTGTCTCAATCTGCCAAAGAGGAATTTAAACGGGACTTGGAACATACATTGTTACTTTAAAGGAAAAGTCTCAATCTGCCAAAGAGGAATTTAAACACTTGTTTACTTGCTCAATGTATCAATCAACTCAATGTCTCAATCTGCCAAAGAGGAATTTAAACTTTTATACTCTACTACAATTGAATCTTTAGCCTTTTCGTCTCAATCTGCCAAAGAGGAATTTAAACAAAGTTATTCTGTATTGTGTAGAGGTCTTTTTCTCAGTCTCAATCTGCCAAAGAGGAATTTAAACTCACAAGAAAAAAATTTTATTAAATAAAAAAAACTACGTCTCAATCTGCCAAAGAGGAATTTAAACAGAAATAGAGGGGTAGCCCGTGCTTATCCTTATATTGGTCTCAATCTGCCAAAGAGGAATTTAAACTGAAAACCACATCAATAGTTTAAAATGCTCTGGTAAGTCTCAATCTGCCAAAGAGGAATTTAAACGTAAATTCATCTATGAACTTATACAATCCGATTAGTTGTCTCAATCTGCCAAAGAGGAATTTAAACGAGCTTTCTTTTGCGGAAGAGGTTAAGCAGGCTGTTGTCTCAATCTGCCAAAGAGGAATTTAAACGTAAGAGGGCCTGTTTTAAGACTTGGTACTCCTATGGTCTCAATCTGCCAAAGAGGAATTTAAACTAAATTCCCGCACTTGTGAATTTGTAAAGATTAAAAGCAGTCTCAATCTGCCAAAGAGGAATTTAAACTTATAAGGAT
>JBKBIY010000199.1:0-924 GCA_046294045.1 bacterium
AATGATGAAAGAAATTTCAAAAACCAAGTTCAAAAAAATTTAGAAAATTTTGCTATTCATTTTTCAGCCTTAAAAAATGCTATCCCACTTGCAAACTTCACCTTTGAACTTAACGAAGTTAGTGAAATTAAAAATTTAATGAAAGAAATAATAAAGACAGCAGAAGATAAAATCCATATAGATTGGAAAAAAAGCCCTGCTTTACCGAAAGATGACTTTTTAAAAGTATTGTTCTCATTGAGCCTTTACATAGGAATTGTAAAAATATTAAAAAATACTGTAAATTTGAGAAGAGATGAAGAAGGAATGGATATTGATAGTATTGAAAACTTCAAGAAGATTTACGAAGCTTTAGGACTTACTTTAAACTCTACTTTTTTAGGAAAAGAAGTATACAATTTAAAAGAAGGAAAGGACGAACATGGCAATACATTAATGAATAAAGCCATTGAGGAATGGAGGTTATTGTCAGGTTTTCTTAAAGGTTTACAGAGTGAAGTTAACGAAAGGAACTTTTTTGCTCATGCAGGTTTTGAAAGAAATATAACTGAGGTAAGAAAAAGTGGAGAAAAACTATATTTTAGGTATAAAGAAGGTAATAAAGAGGAAATAAAAGTATTTTTAAAAAACAATATTTAAAAAGGAGCATAAGATATGTCTGATTACATAATTAAACTAAAAGCTCTTCTTCATGACCCGCTTGATAAACAATATGTAATGTGGGAATTAAAGAAAAGACATAAAGAAGTTGCAAAGAAATTTATTGAAAAACTTATTTATGAATCTCTTGAAGATGAAAATGTTAAAATAGCAGACCATCTTGCCTCTGCAATTAGTAGAATTGTAGTTGCACCTAAATTTAAAAATGAGGAATTAAGAAAGAAATTTGAGGAAGAAACTATACCTGACCCAGCAAAAAATGAA
>JBKBIY010000019.1:0-14427 GCA_046294045.1 bacterium
AGCTTCTGCGCCAGAATTAGCAAAAAATACATATTTTAACCCTGTTAAATTTGCTAATAAGTAAGCTGCGCTTGCATAAAGAGAATTAAAAAATACTTTGCTTGTACTACATTGCTTTTGCATCTGTTCTTTTATCTGATCCATTACAAATTTATTATTATGTCCTAATAACAAGGCTCCGTATAAGCCAAGACAATCTATATATGGTTCTTCTTTTTCATTTGTTTTAGCAAATACTACTTCATTTTGTGCTTGGGTTTCTATTTTTGCATACCCTGCTATTTTAATAAGCTTGGTTAAGGAAGGATTTATGTGTTCATAATATACAGCAGAAATGGTTTCTATGTTATCGCTATTTAATATTTCTTTTGATTTTTTTAAGATTTCTATGTAATTCATTTATTTTAACTTTCTACTTCTAATTCAAATGAGGTTCTAATTTCTCCGGGTAGGAAAAGTTCTATTTGTGAGATACCTGTTGATTTTATGGGTTTTTCTAGTTTTATTGAATGTTTATCTATTTTAAGATTTAATTTTTCTTCTAAGATTTGTGATATTTTTTCTTTTGTAAGTGCTTGAAATAGTTTTCCATCTTTTCCTGTTGGTAATTTAACTGTTATTCTTTGGTTTTCAAGTTTTTCTTTTATTTTAATTGAATTTTCTTTTTGTTTTTGAATTTTTCTTTGTATTAATTTTTTTTGTTCTTCAAGGGTTTTTAGTAGACCTTCTGAAAGTGGGAGGGCTATTTTTTGGGGTATGAGGTAATTTTTTGCAAAACCTCGTTTTACTTTTACTTTTTCACCAGCTCTACCAAGATGATAATAATCTTTTATTAGTAAGACTTCCACTGTTTTAGACATAGTTTTACCCCCTTTGTCTTTTTATGCTAATTTATATTTTTAGATTTATTTAGGATAAAACCCTTTTGTATATTTCTTCGATGTTTGGTGTTGAGATTAATAGGGAAATAAGTTTTATAGTGTTTTGTATATCTTGGATAGAGGATATTTGGTAAGGAGAATGGATATATTTTGCAGGTATTGATATTATGATTACATTTCCTAAGTCTTGAAGATGTCCAGCATCTGTGCTTCCTATGTTTGGTCTTTTAATTTGTAATGGTATCTCATTTACTAAGGCTATCTCTTTTATTATTTCCACGAGTTTAGGATTTGTTATGTAAGTTTTATCCATGATTGTTAAAACTGGTCCTCGGTTTAAATATGAGACCTGTTCATTTGTATGGGGATTTTCTGCAGATGTTGTTTCAATAACTATAACCAAATCGAATTGAGGGTTATTTTTTGCAAAGAATTTTGAACCTCTTAATCCTAATTCTTCTTGTACCAAAAATAGATGAAAAACATCAATAGAAGGTTCAACATATTTAAGCAAATGAAGGTTTACATAGGTACCTATTCTATTATCAAAAGCTTTACCCATTATTAGGGATTGTGAAACTATTTCAAATTGACTGTCTGGAGTTAGAAAATTTCCTACTTCTACAAATTGAAAGTTATCACCTACGTCAACATATAGATCAGAAAAAGATTTTATTTCCATGTTTTTTGATAAGTGAGGGGGTATTGAAGAGAATACTCCTTTGACAAATCCATTTTTGGTTTTTATTAAAACTTTGGTGGATGGTAAGATTTGTGGGATCCATCCTCCTAAGGGCTCTACTTTTAAATAATGTGGTTCTATTTTTTGTGAAACAATGAATCCTACTTCATCTACATGTGAAGCTATTAATACTTTAAAATCACTTTTTTCTATATCTTTAACCGATATTAAATTTCCTTTACTATCTTTTACGAAAGAAAGGTTATTTTGATTTATTATTGAGGAAATGTAATTTATTACTTCTTCTTCGTTACCTGCTGGTCCGAATAGATTAGTTAGGGTTGCAAGAATATCTAAGTCAAGTATAACTTGCCCTTCTATTATGTCTCTTTCTTCTATCATTTTTTACCTCCTTTTATAATACTTTTAAACTAAAAAGTGAATATTTCGTTTTTAGGGTATTCCTTTTCACTTGATTGGAATCTATAGTATTTATCAATAGAAATTACTTTTATTTTGTTATTTTTTGTATTAAGGAATTCAAAAAATATTTCGTTTTCGATATTGTAGCAAAGTATTAGTTCGAAGTCTTTGTTAATATTTGCAAAGGATTTTACGTAGTCGAGATAAGGTTTGTATTCTATTTTTTGTGCATTGTATAAGTTATTGAGGAGATTTTGAACGTTGTCTTCAATAGCTACGATTATTCCTCTTAAGTTATAATCAAGGTGTCTATAAAAATTAGGGGTGCCATAGTCAAACAGGTACATTATTTGATTGTTTCTAATTATTTGAGCTAGTGAGCCTAAGTTTTCAACCTTTTTACCCTTATTCTTTTTTTCTTGCTCAGTTTTTAATGGTATGTAAACCGAAGGAAAGTATAATCCTTTTAGGTTATAAATTTCTTGGTTGATAGATATAGATGTATAATCAAAATTGTAGATTATGTTTTCCTTGTAATTTACTACTGATTGCTTATTTTCAAATAAAATGTAACTTACGTATGATTTCAGAGTGGAGTTATAATGATTAAAGACAAGTGTTGGATGATTGTCTTGAAATTTGGATGAGGTTAAAAATATTAGATTTAACAGTAAAGTTAAAAAGAAAAGTAGGAAAAAATTGTTTTTCATTCTCAATTTCAAAATTCAATAAAATTTGCATTTTACCTCTTAAGTGGAAATATTAATATAATTATTGAAGGAGGTAAGTTGTTTTTTTAGAATTCCATATAAAAGCAAAAATATAAGGGGGCAAAAAGTGAGGATTTTTAGTGCTTACTATTTTGTCAATTTAAAACAAAAAAGTTTTAAAAATTTTTACGATCTATATAATTTACTAGTTAATTTGTCGGATGTAAAACCTTTTACGGTATGGACTTATTCTGTTTTCCCTCTGAAAAATATTGATTTACTTTTTTGGTTAAGTTTTAATTTTGAAGATGAAGATGTTTTACCTAAATTTTTAGCTCAAATTTCAAAGGTTTTTTATGATGAGGAAGTAGATTTAAAAGATACTTTGTGGGGGTTTACTAAGGAATCTGTTTATTCCAAAGCTAAAAAATCTCCACAAGAAATAGATCCCTTTGACAATAGTAGAAAGAAATACCTAATTGTTTATCCTTTTGTTAAGAGTGCTGAATGGTATCTTTTAAAGCAAGATACAAGACAAGGAATGATGAATGAACACATCAGAATAGGAAGGCAGTACCCTTCTGTTCTTCAGCTTCTACTTTATTCTTTTGGTTTGAACGATTATGAATTTGTTGTGTCTTATGAAACTGATTCTTTGGTAGAATTTGAAAAATTGGTTTATGATTTACGTTCTTCAGAAGCTAGAAAATATACCTTAAAAGATACACCTATCTACACCGCAGTATATAGAAATCCAGAGGAATTAAAAGAAATTTTTAACAAAAGAAATTTTTAACATTTGATAAAACATGAAGGATTGGGAAGTTTTTAACTCTAACTTTAAGAATTTTTGTATAGAAAATCTTAAACGCAAATTGGCAAGTAATCCTAAAATATACGATATATGTGTTTATCCTTTTACTACGGGTGGAAAATTTTTTAGACCATATTTACTATATAAAGTTTCCGAGTTTTTATTAGAAAAATTTTCCTTAAAGCAGGATTTAAATAATTTTTTACCTTTTGCTTTGGCTTTAGAATTGATACATAATTATTCATTGATTCATGATGATTTGCCAAGTATGGATAATGCTGATTTTAGGAGAGGTTATCCTACTGTTCACAGGAAATTTGGAGAAGCTGAGGCTGTATTAGCTGGGGATATGCTTCTTACTCTTGCTTTTGAATTTGTTTCTTCTAATAAAAATTTTGATTCTCAAAATATTTTAGCAGCTATCAAAAAAATTTCTCAATATTCCTCTTATAGATATCTAATAACGGGGCAGTATTATGATATTTGGTTACAAAAAGGATTATTACCTAAAACTTTGCAAAATATAAAAATAACTAATTTTTATAAAACTGCGGGTCTTGTTCTTCTTGCTGTGGAGATCCCAATCATTTTGTTAAATCCTCCTTACTGGGTTAAATATAATCTAGTAAAATATGGATATTTTTTAGGCTTACTTTTTCAAATAACTGATGATATGCTTGATAATGATGGTTTAGCAGAAGTGCTTAGTCTACAAGAATTAAAAAATCTAGCTAAAGTAAATTATGAAAAAATTGTTAATTTACCTCTTAACAAAGATCTTAAAGAAATAGCTAAATTTGTGTATACAAGGGAAAAATAAGTAAATTAGAGAAGTTAATATTAAAGGGGAAAGGATTGATTGTATGAGTAAATCTTTTGTAAGATGCTTAATAAGGCGTCAAGAAGGACCTGACAAAAAACCTTATTGGCAGGAGTTTGAAGTTGAATATGAACAAAATATGAATGTAATAATCTTACTTATGAAGATAAGGGAGAAAATGGTTGATATTCATGGTAATACGATAAGCCCTATAATGTGGGAAGCAAGTTGTTTGGAGCAGGTTTGTGGTAGTTGTACTATGGTTATAAATGGTGTTCCTAGGCAAGCTTGTTCGACTTTAGTTGACAAACTTTCTGAACCAATTGTTATAGAGCCTTTGTCTAAATTCCCTGTTGTCAAAGATCTGGTAGTTGATAGAAAGAGAATGTTTGAAACTTTGAAGAAAGTAAGGGCTTGGGTGGATATAGAGGGTACTCATGATTTAGGGCCTGGACCTAAATATTCTCAAGAATTGCAACAAATTAGATATGTGCTTTCTAGGTGTATGACTTGTGGAGCTTGTTTGGAAGCTTGCCCTCAATATAATAGCGTTACAAATTTTGCGGGACCCTTTGCAATTGCCCAAACCCATCTATTTAATCTTCATCCTACTGGTAGCTTCTATAAAGATAAAAGAATAGCTTATATGGCAAGCAAAGAAGGTATTGCTAATTGTTCAAATGCTCAGTTATGCGTGCAAGTATGTCCTAAGGAGATAACTATAACCGAAGCTATAGCGGAGGTTAACGCTGAAGTAACGAAGTACTTAATAAATTTGGCACTTGGCGCAAAAAGTAGATGAGTAATTATCCCGATGATAATTTTGTTTTACTTATTCAGAAGTTAAAGGAACCTTTTGACAAGATGGCTATATACATGACTCATGCTCCTTTTTTTAATATTATGAAATTGAATTTTGAGATAGTTGCGGAGCAGGTAGCTTCTAGATATCTTAAAGATAGAGCGGTTTATGGAGGTAATTTACCTTCTGATCTTGAAAAACAATATTGCCAAATTTTATTAGATTCTCTAAGGGAAGGAAACTTAAAAGTACTTGACTACATTTCTTGGTTAGAAGAGGTAATTTATTATCTTGAAAATGAGCAACCTTTGCCGTTTGATTTAGAAGAGCTTCTAAAATGGGAATAATTATGTATAGCATAAAGGATTATCTTTCAAAAAAGGTTTTTGAATTTTTAGGTGAAGAAAAGAAAGGTGTAGAAGTAACCAAGTCACCTATTGATGGTTTTCATTATGCTAGTAATGTTCTATATTTAGCTAAGATTGATGAGGAGAAATTTGTGGATTTTTTGAGACAGGATGATTTAATTCGTGAAGCTGAAATAGTAAAAAAGTTTGTTAATATAAAATTGAATAAAATGGAAGCTTTGAAAAGGGTTTATGAGAGTTATAGGGTTAATAATTGGGATAGTTTTGATTTAGGTAGAGGTAAAAAAGTTTTGATAGAGTTTGTTAGTGCTAATCCTACGGGTCCTCTAAATGCTGTTAACGGTAGATCTGCTACTTTCGGAAGTGTATTAGCAAACGTTTTAAAATATTTTAATTACGATGTTTTTAAGGAGTATTATGTTAATGATGTAGGCGAGCAAGTGGAAAAACTTGTGGATAGCTTCATTGAGAGAATAAAAGAAATAAAAGGTTTAGATTATAGCATACCTGAAGGTGGATATAAAGGGGAGTATTTAAGAGATATTGCCAAATTGTATTTGTCACAAAATTCTGTAGAGGATATTAATGCTATAGATAGGCAGCAAGTAAAAAATTTTTTAACGGAATATTTTATAGAATCTCATAAAAAAACTTTGGCCAACTTTGGGGTGGAATTTGATAATTGGTTTAGACAAAGTTTTATTAAAGATGAGGATTTAATTAATACTTTTGAAAATCTTGGGAAGAAGGGATTAATTTATGAAAATGAGGGTGCTTTGTATTTTAGAAGTACTATTTTTGGGGATGATAAGGATAGGGTTGTTAAGAAAACGGTTGGAAAGGTTGATTATACCTATTTTGCTTATGATATGGAGTATATTAGGAATAAGTTTTCAAGAGGTTTTGAACGTTTGATAACTATTCTTGGTCCTGATCATCATGGCTATGTAAGTAGATTAATTGCTGCTACAAAAGCTCTTGGATATGAAGATCATGAAATAATTATACTTCAGATAGTAAATGTTTTGGAAAAAGATAAATTGTTAAAGATGTCTAAAAGAAGGGGTGTAATTGTTTTATTAGATGAGTTAATGGAAAAGGTTAATCCGATGTTTTTAAGGTATTTTTTTATTTCTAGATTAAAAGATTCTCCATTGGATTTGGATATTGAGTTTATAAATCGTTTAACTGTGGATAATCCGCTTTATTATATTTTTTATGCTTATGCGAGGATATGTGGGGTTATAAGGAATTATGGTAAAAAGTTACCAGATTTTGAGGAAATTATGGATATTGAAATGGAGGATGAAGAATTTGAGCTTTTCTTAGCTGCGCAAGAGTTTAGAGATTACTTATTTTATGCTTTAAACGATCCTTATTATTTAACTTTATGGGCTTTCAATTTTGCTAAAATTTTTCATAGATTTTATAATTCTAATAAGATAATTTGTGCTTCTGAGTTAGGAGATAAAAGAGAAAAAATAAGAATGTTTTTGATAATTTTTTCAAAAGGGATTCTTGAAAAATGGGCTAATATATTAGGAATAGAGTTGCCAGAAAAAATGTAGAGAGGTGTAAACTATGCCTAAGAGAAAAAAATGTATTCTTTGTGAACAGAAAATAGATAACGTAGATTACAAAAGAGTTGATTTATTAAAAAATTTTATAAGTGAGAGATACACAATATTATCTAGGAATGTTACGAAGAATTGTGCTAGACATCAAAGAATGGTTGCTAATGCAATTAAAAGAGCTAGAATACTAGCTTTAATACCATTTGTACCGAGTATTTAAAAAATGGTAAGGAATCTACTTTTTTTATCTATTGCTTTGTTAGTTTTAAGCGTCATCTTTTACTTTGTAACTTATATTATTCCTTTTAAGGTTTATTTTGTAGAAATTGAAACGGATTCAAAATCAATTGCTACAAAAATATACAGAGATTTTCAGGATTACATGAAATCCTTTGACGCAGAATCTCTAAAATATACTTCCTTATCTAATATTTCTAATGAAAAAAGGGTTATAGTAAAAGAAAATTATTCTAAAGTAATGCTTTCGGTAGTAGAAACAAAAGAGTTTTTAGAAGGAAAATTAAAGAAAAAAATTCATCCTAAAGGTTACTATGTTACAGTTATACCTTACCAAAAGGGATTTTATTTTGCTTATCTTAATAATTTTATTATTACTCCTAAAGTTAATTTGTCTTCTAATGATATAGAAAATATCAATAAAAAATATTTTGAATTTTTAGAAAAAGATCAACTTGCAGATTATGTTAATTTTCTGAATAATTATTTTAGCTCTTCAGATTCTAAGAAAATAGCGAATACTCAGTTTTATATTTCAAAAAATTTTATAATAAATTTTATTATCTCCCCTTATACCACTTCTAGTGTGAAAGAATTAAATATCATTAAAGTAAGCAACATAACTAAAAAGAGTTATCTTGTTGGTCTGCAAAGTATTGTTCAAAAGTACAAGAATAACAAGATCTATATAAATACTAAGGAAGATGAAAAGTTAACAAGTTTAAAAAATTTAAAGGTAAAAGATGCAAATAACAGCAAATTAAAAACAAAATAACATGTGTGGCATAGTTGGTTATAAGGGGAAAAAAATAAATGTAAGATTGTTAGTAGATACTTTGAAGTTGTTAGAGTATAGAGGTTATGATTCTTCTGGAATAGCTTTTAAAAATGGAACTAATTTAGAAGTTAAAAAGAATGAAGGTAAAATAGAAAAATTGTATGAGTTTTTGAATTCCGATGGTGATAAGCAAAGTGAGTTAATGATAGCTCATACCCGTTGGGCTACTCATGGTATACCTAATGATGTTAATGCACATCCTCATGTATCAGGTTCTCTTGCTTTGGTTCATAATGGTATTATAGAAAATTACAAAGAAATAAAGGATAGGTTAAAAGGTTATGAATTTAAATCTGAAACTGACAGTGAAGTGATAGTACATTTGATTAACAGTTTTTATAATGGAGATTTATTTGATGCTGTTGTTAAGGCGGTTGACTTACTAAAAGGTGCTTTTGCTTTTGTTGTTATTGATGTAAAAACCAATTCTCTAGCAGCTGTAAAAATGGAAAGTCCTATAATAATCGGTATAACAAGGGAGGGATATTTAATTTCTTCGGATATTCCTTCTATTATAAAATGGACAAGGGAAATCATTCCTTTGGAAAATGGAGATATATTTTTTGTATCTGACAAGGATACTGTTATTTATAATTTTATTCAAAAGTCTTTTGTTAAAAGAAATGCAGAGTTTATAACGTGGGATATAAGCATTGCTGAGAAATCAGGTTATAAACATTTTATGTTAAAAGAAATAAATGAGCAAAGTAGGGTTATAAAGGATACTTTGGCTGGGAGAATTGATTGGGAAAATTATAGAATTACTCTTGATGAAGAGTTAATAAAAAGTGGTATTCTAGATGGTGATATTAAGAATATTTTTTATATTGCTTGTGGAACAAGTTATCATGCTGGTTTAGTGGGAAGTTATTATTCTATGGAGTTAGCTGGGATAAATTCTTTTGCTTTTCAAGCTTCTGAATTTAGGTATATAAGTAAGGATAAGTTAGATTTAAAAAATAGCTTATTTGTATTTATAAGTCAGTCTGGGGAGACGGCAGATACTTTATTTGTTGCTAGGGAACTTAAATCAATGAAAGCAAACATAGTTGCAATATGTAATGTGGTTGGAAGTAGTATGAGTAGAGAATTTTTGTCTTTTCATACTAGAGCCGGAATAGAAATAGGTGTAGCAGCTACAAAAACTTTTACTGCTCAATTGGTAAATATTTTATTAATCAATCTTTACTTAGCACAGAAAAGAGGATTTGATATTAACAATATTATTCATAATTTAGCGGATGTTTATGAAGTGGTTGACAAGGTTTTGGAAAATTATCAATACGTTGAAAATTTGTCTCAAAAATACGTGGATTATCAAAATTTCTTATATTTAGGTAGACATTTGATGTATCCGATAGCTTTGGAGGGTGCTTTAAAGTTAAAGGAAATATCGTATATTCATGCTGAGGCTTATCCTTCTGGTGAAATGAAACATGGTCCTATTGCTCTTATAGATAACAAAATGCCTACTTTCTATTTAATACCTTACAATAGGTTGATTAATAAAAATGTTTCTAACGTTCAAGAAATAAAGGCAAGAAAAGGAAAAATAATTGCTTTGGTTGATTCTAAAAGTAAGGAAATAGTTAAAGACATGGTAGATGATATTATAGAGATTAGTTATGTTGATGAGTTTTTACAACCTTTGGTAGCGGTTGTTGTTTTACAATTATTTGCTTATTATATAGCGGATTGGAAAGGGTTAAATGTTGATCAACCAAGAAACCTGGCAAAAAGTGTAACTGTAGAATGACAAAATTTTTAGAAATCGAAAAATTAATAGAAGAAATAGAGATAGAATTTGAAAGATTTAAAAGATACAATTCTCCTTTAAGTATTGTTATATTTTCAATAGAATTCTTAACTAAAGAGATGCAGTTAAATTATTTACATAAAGTATTATTTGAACTTAGGAAGCTTTTGGAAAAAATAGCGAGAAAGACTGATATATTATCAAGAAATAGAAATTCCATCTTAGTTATTTTAACAAACACTGATTTAGAAAAAACTCAGGGTTTTATAAATAGAGTTTTTAATTCTCTAGATAATTATATTAAAAGCAATTACAAAGCGGATAATGATAAAGTAATTTTAATTGATGCGGTAATTAATGTAAGTGTAATTTATTTTTCCGATTTCTTGCCAGAAGGCTATGATAATGTAGTTATAATCAATAAATTTGAAAAAGATTCTTTTTTGGAGATTCTAAATAATATACCTTCCATTTTTGAAAAGTGGGAAGTAAGAATTCCTTTGGTTGATAAAGTCTGAAATTTGGGATAGTAGGAGGATAAAATGGTAAAGGAAAATATAAAAAGGTTACTTACAGATTTGATAAAATTTAAAACCGTTGAAAAAAATAGACAAGAATTAAGAAAAATTATAGAGTATTCATATAATTATTTGAAGGGTAATAGTTATTTAGTGATTGATGTTTTTGAAGTAAATGAGAAGTGGAATTTGATTGCGAATTTTGGGGAAGAGGTAGTTGTTTATTTTGTAGCTCATTTGGATGTTGTGGATGCTAAGGAGGAGCAGTTTGAACCTGTTGTAGAAGGGGATAAAATTATTGGACGTGGAGCTCTTGATATGAAGGGCCCAGCTAGTGTTCTGATTGAACTATTTAAAAATCTTAGTGATAGAAAATATCCCGTAGGATTAATTTTAACTACTGATGAGGAAGTAGGTAGTCAAAATGGAGTTAAATATATCGTAGAAAATAAAAATGTGAAATCTAAGTTAGCTGTTATACCTGATGGAGGAGAGAATTTTAAGATCATAACCAAAGGTAAAGGGGCTTTTCATTTTGTTGTTAGATCTAAAGGTAAAAGTGCTCATGGAAGTACACCATGGAACGGTGTGAACGCTATTGATAAAATAATTAATTTCTATCAAGTTTTAAGGCAAAGTATTTTATTTAATGAATTGTATGATGATGAAAATCATTGGCATAATACTATTAATTTGGGGAAAATAGAGGGAGGGCAAAAGGTAAATATTGTACCGGATCAAGCTACTGCTCATATAGATATAAGATTTATTGAAAAGTATTCTCTTGAGCAAATAGAAAATTTGGTAAAATATTTAGCTAAAAAATTTGAATTAGAAATTGATATTTTATCTACGGGGCATCCTGTTATAATGGATATGGAGTCTGTTTATTTTAGAAAATTTTTGGAATCTTACAAGAAGGTTATAGGTGAGCCTGTTTTTGATGTGGAGCATGGGGCTACCGATGGAAGATTTTTTGCTTCAATTGGTGTGCCTGTAGTTACTTTGTATCCTGTTGGTGGTGGGATACATAGTGAAATGGAATGGGTCGATTTGGAATCTCTTTGTAAAATGTATGAATTGTTTTTTGAATATGTAAGGAATTTATGAAAAGGAAATGGTTTTTCATTTTTTTGTTAGTGTTCTTTTTTACTTTTGTAACGGGTATTTTTATTTCTTTTTTATCAAAGAAAAATAATGAAAGTAAAGAACAAAATATTTTTACTCAGATATTTAAGCAGAAGGAGGATAATAAAGAAAAGAAGGATAAGGATGAGATAATAAGTAAAATAGGGGCAAAGAGGTTAGTTTTTTTGGTATTGGGATTGGATTACAATTGGGTTGAAGGACATAAACCTACGAGTAAGGGAGCAAGAAGTGACACCATAATTCTTGTAACTTTGGATTTGTATTCTCAGCAGGTTAGATTTATGTCTGTACCTCGAGATTTAAGGGTGTACTATGAGGATTATGGTTATTATGACAAGATAAATGCTGCAATTGTTATAGGTGGTCCAAGGTTAACAAAAAAAATAATTTCAAACCTTTTTTCTATTCATATAGATTATATTTTTGTTATTAAGCAGTTAGCTATTAAAAACTTGGTTGATTCTGTTGGAGGGGTTTATATAGATGTAGAAAAGGATATGTATTACGAAGATAAATGGGGAAATTTGAATATAAATCTTAAAAAAGGTAGGCAATTGTTAAATGGTGAACAAGTTATAGGTTATATGAGATTTAGAATGGATGAAGAAGGGGATTTAGGTAGAATTAGAAGACAAAATCAAGCTATTACTCAAATAATGGAGCAATTACCTTCTAAAATTAATTCTTCAAATGTTTTAAAAATAATAAACGATGTTTTACCTTACATTGAAACTGATCTTGATAAAGATAAAATAATACTTTTGGTTGAGTTTTTGTCTAATTTTCCTGTAGATTATAAATCTTATAGATTACCAATAAATCCTGTGGATATTGAGGGAGTTAGTTATGTTGAATTGGATAATAATTATAAAGATTACATAATTGGTTGGTATAGAGGATATGAAAAACTTTCAATACTTGGAGCTTGTAGTCAGTATAATAATAAACAAATTTTTGACAAATATATAAGTGACGGAAAGTATATTTTGGTTTCTAGTGAATATCTTGACGATTACTTAAATTATAGCATTATACTTCAAAAGGGTAAAGAAAAAAGTTCTTTGTATTACAGGCTTCCTTTTGGAAAAACAATGAATCTGGAAGAGTTTTTATATAATAGATATGTTTATGTTTCTTCTGAAATTTATCTTTCTAAGAAAGAGTTATATGAGGATGAAGTAAAGAAAATAAGAAAGATTTATAATGATAGTGATGTGGTTTTAATACTTGGGGAGGATAGCGTTGAAAAATGAATAAAGATTTAAAAGAGTTTTTGGATAATTTTGTTGAAGAATTAAAAAAAATGGATGTTTTTAATATAACATTGATAAACACTCCTGATTATTTAACAGATTATTTTGTTATTGGAAGTGTTGATAATACGGTTACTTTGAAAGCTATAGTTGACAAGTTTAGGGGAGTTAAGGTTCATGGGCAACCGGAAAGTGGTTGGGTTATACTTGATTTTGGGGATTTTTGGTGCCACATATTTCTTCCAGAAACTCGTGAATACTACAACATAGAAAGATTATGGAATTTAAGAAGTGTTATAAAGCAAGCAAAATGAAAAAATTAAATTATTTTTTATTTATGATAGTGATGATTTTTGGGATATTAAGGGGATTTATTTTTGGAGAAAATGTAGAAATAAAAGCTCAGTTATTAAGCCCAGAAGATGATACTCTTATAACTCGACATCCGCAAGTTGTTATAAAGTATTCTTCTGATGTAAGTCCGATAATTAAGGTTGATTCTTTAAGATTTTTGGTAAATAATATTGATTATACTAATTACATTAGAATAGATATTTCAACGCCTGAGTTAATAGTAGCTTTTTATGCTACTAAACCCTTTAATATAGGAAGAAATGTTGTAACTTTAAAGGGTAAATTAATCAACGACGATACTTTTGAGAACAATTTTGTAATAAATGTTAATCCGAGGTTATCGAAAGAGGTTGCCGCCTTATTAGATGCTTTTAATAAAACTGATTCTCCTACCCAAAAGTCAGAGTATCTTTACAATTTAGGAAGATATTATGAAAAAAAGGGA
Source organism: bacterium (assembly GCA_046294045.1). GTDB lineage: Bacteria > DRYD01 > DRYD01 > DRYD01 > DRYD01 > DRYD01. The sequence continues at coordinate 13,625 of JBKBIY010000019.1, forward strand.
TATTTTTTGGATGCTTTAGGTTATTACGAACAAGCTTTGAGTTTTAATAAAAATAACTCTCAAGCTAGAAGTAGTTATCAAAGAATTTTATCTTTATTACCTGGTAAAGCTAAAAAAATAATGAATATAGCTTTGGATGTAACTTTTGTAAATATCGATGTCCTTAATAGAAATGGATTGTATCTCTTTAGATGTGTTGTGGAAAACTATAGGGATGATGAAATTGAATTTACTTTGGATAACTTTTTGTTGTCTTCGAAAAGTAGTTATTATCAACCTATAAAGAAGCCTTATGATCATATAAGGAAGATGGTTCAACGAAATTTAATGACAATTGATGATTTTGCTATTTCTAATTATTTGTTAAGTAAAGATAGTTATTATTTGGAATATCCTGACAAATTTGTTGTGGGAGCTTATTCTCAATTAAGGGTGGATTTAATGTTTGGTTGCAAAGAAAAAGATGTTATTTTTCAATTTTTTAAGCCTTCTGACAAATCTAGAAAATCCCAAAAAGAAATACCTGTTTATTTTAGGATACCTTTTACTTTGCCATAAAATTTTGTATAAAAATTTTTCTGAAAAAAGGATAAGTTGAAGATATAGAAAAGTTTATAATTATGAAAGTACTGAGAAACTTTGTAAGATGGATGTTTTTAAAAATGCTTATTACTTTTTTGCTTATAAATTTAATAAGCGTAAAAGGAGGTGTTGAAAAGATGACCTATCCATTTAAGTTACCAGAAATGGGATATAAATATGATGCTCTTGAACCTTATATAGATGCTTTAACAATGGAGATT